>CAMWRL010000139.1 GCA_947176685.1 uncultured Ruminococcus sp.
ATACAACTTCGCTGTTTCTTTCGCCGGAGGGCGACAAGACTTCAACCGTCAGTGTGGACTTTACAGACAATTGCATTAGCGGTGAATTTAATATGGGTGTTATTGTCCGGAAAGACGGTACTGAAAAATGTGTGAAAATAGTCGAGCCGGCAATGGTAGGTTTAGTTTTGCCGTACTTACAGGAGCAGGGGACTTTTATTCCACGTAAAAATATAGTAATAGACGGCATTGAACTGCTTGAAAAAATGGGCTATGAAATTATCGGAATAAAAAAGGGTCTTTCTTGGTAACAGGAGATACAATATGAAAAAATGGATTATTTTATGCGGGACGATAATTTCAGCTATTATTGCGCTGACTATTTATGACAACTACACGGAAAAACGCATACACAACGAAAAAATTGAACTTGGCACAAAAAACGCTTGCGAATGGTTAAAAAACAAGTACGGGATAGATGTTGAAGTTGTCAGTGCAGATGTGATAATGGAAGATGATATATTCAGTATGTTTGAGGGCAATAACGTTAAAGTTACTGTACGTGAAGGTGACAAGGAATATCACGTTAAAATAAGCGGCGTTGAAGAAAATGCCGACGGTTATGACGACTATCAGGCGGAAGAAATAGAAAAAGCACTTATTGATATGATAAAAGCCGATATTTCAACAGATTTTGAATATGATTTCCGTTCGGACGGAATGTACAGACAACGTTATCGGGCAGGCGACACATACAGCCTTAGCGAAATGCTTTCCGAATATGACAGTCTGTATGTTTATTGCGTAAATACAGATTTTGAGGAAGTGCCTGTTTTTGACTTTTTACGCCGTAATATCACCAACTGTACATTTTATTCTTTTTCGTCGCAGGAAATTCTTGATGATTTCATGGAAAACAGTTCATGGGCAGATATTAAAAAATATGCCCCGTTTATTACGGGTTATCGTGTAATTGATTTCCCAAAACGTGACAATGAATGCAAAACATTTAACGTAGAAAACTATAATGATTTGCTGTATTATTATCCTAATGAAAGCATTTATGGCAAACTGGAAAAAGGTTTTAATGAAATTTCAGAATCTGAGTTTTACTGGGTAAACGGTGAATATGATTTTGTATCACAGGCATATGGTATTGAAGAAGATTGTCCGGACACTGTTGTATGGATACCGATTCCCGATAATGAAAATGACAAGGAATTGTATATTGCTTTTGAGTATGATAATCATATACAAGGCAAAGTACGGAAAATAGAAAAATGTCAGATAATCGGTGATTATGCGGTTCATAATTCTTATTACTCATATGCGTCGAATCTGAAAATAGTACTCTTGTGTAAAGAATAAAAGCCCCTTTGAATTGACGGGAGAAAAGATTATGAAGAATGAAACGGAAAAAAGTTTTACTTTGCTGAAACAGTTGACGGCGCATAAAATAGTATGGCATCTGCGGCACAATAAGATAGTATTTTTGGTGTGCAGAAATCCGGAAAACGGCAAATATATGATAACAAGCTACAGACTGAGAATAAGAAACGGCAGGGAAAGGCTTGCTATTTGTGAAACGTACCACATACAACAGAGAACTTCAAATATAGGTGTATTTGTACGTAATCAGGCTTCCGACTATGAGGAGTGGACGGAATTATTAAGCAAAGGTACTGAAACCACGGGTTTACTTGGCATTGAGTGTACTATGATAAATTATTTTAAGGATGTATTTAATGGAGAAGATTATGCTTTTCCGGAAAATGCAGAATTTTATGCCTATAGTTCGGACAGAGTCAGTGAGTTTGGCAAAGGCATAGAAAAAGCATTTGCAGAATACTGGTTCAGCCAGATAAAAAAGCACGATTTATGAGCATAAAATGCCCGAAAGCAGATTGCTTTCGGGCTGTTTTTTATACTATGGGATTAATAGGAGTGGTGTTGTGTTCAATATAGGATTCGTTTTTTACGACCTTTACGTGACTGTAACAGTCCATACCAGTACCGGCAGGAATAAGCTTACCGATAATAACGTTTTCCTTAAGTCCAAGAAGTCTGTCGCTTTTGCCTCTGATAGCGGCATCTGTAAGAGCCTTTGTAGTTTCTTGGAATGATGCGGCAGCCATAAAGCTGTCGGAGTTGGACGAAGCCTTTGTGATACCCTGAAGCACCGGACTTGTCTGTACAAGCTGGAGGTCATATTCACCTGCATCAATACGTGCCTGAATTTCGCCGTTGATGATGTCGATGTCTTTTCTGTCAACGAGAGTGCCGGGGAGCAGGTAACTGCTTCCGGTTTCCTCAACCTTGATTTTGCGGAGCATCTGTCTTACAATAACTTCAATATGCTTGTCGTTGATATCAACACCCTGTAAACGGTAAACTTTCTGTACTTCATTTATAATATAGTTCTGTACAGCCTGAGTTCCGAGTATATTAAGAATATCAGTCGGATAGATGTTGCCTTCTGTAAGGCGTGTACCTTTTTCGATTATTTCGCCCTCTGCAACTCTCACTTTGAGGTTGTAAGGAATCATATAATTTTCAGTTTCGCCGGTTTCGTCATTGGTAACAATGATATTCTGAGTAGTCTTAATTTCCTCGATATGAATTGAACCGGAGATTCTCGAAAGAATAGCCGCACCCTTAGGACGTCTGCTTTCAAAGAGTTCCTCAACACGGGGAAGACCCTGCGTAATATCTTCTGCATCAGCAGAAGCAACGCCGCCGGTATGGAATGTTCTCATAGTAAGCTGAGTACCGGGTTCGCCGATGGACTGCGCAGCAATTACGCCGACAGCTTCGCCGACTGAAACAATGTTGTTGTTTGCGAGGTTAGCACCATAGCATTTTGCACAAACACCTGTTCTTGCCTTGCATTCGAGTACAGAACGGATTTTGATTTTTTCAGTACCTGAATCAATAATTTTCTTTGCGTCAGCGTCAGTGATAAGCTTGTTGCGTGAAACAATAAGTTCGCCGGATTCGTCCCGAAGGTCTTCGGAAAGGTATCTGCCGACAAGTCTTTCAACAAACGGTTCAACAACTTCGTTGCCGTTTCTTATTTCGTAAACTTCGATACCCTCAGTAGTACCGCAGTCCTCCTCACGGATAATAACATCCTGCGAAACGTCAACAAGACGGCGGGTCAGATAACCTGAGTCGGCAGTACGGAGAGCAGTATCAGCAAGACCTTTTCTCGCACCTCTCGAAGCGATGAAGTATTCGAGGATATTAAGACCCTCACGGTAGTTTGCACGGATAGGAATTTCGATAACAGTACCGGAAGTATTTGCGATAAGACCACGCATACCGGCAAGCTGACGAATCTGTGAAATTGAACCTCTCGCACCGGAGTCAGCCATCATCCAGATAGGATTGTAGCGGTCGAAATTCTCTTTAAGTTTCTTTGTAACTTCGTCAGTTGTATTTGTCCAGAGTGAAATAATTTTCTTGGTTTTTTCCTGAGACGAAATATAACCGAACTCATATTCATTTGTAATCTGTTCAACTTCCGCATCTGCGTCGGCAAGGATAGCTTTCTTTTCAGGCGGTATTGAAGCGTCGCATACTGCAACGGTAAGTGCTGCCCTTGTTGAGTACTTATAACCGAGAGCCTTTATCCTGTCGAGTACTTCGGAAGTAGTTGTAGTACCGTGAATTTTTATACAGCGTTCGATGATGTCTGAAAGCTGTTTCTTGCCGACAAGGAACGCAATTTCAAGATCAAACTGCTTGTCGGAGTTGGTTCTGTCAACATAGCCGAGATTCTGGGGGATATTTTCGTTGAAAATAAGTCTTCCGACAGTAGCGTCAATAATTTTTGAAACTTTCTTGTCGCCGATGTCCTTGGTAATCTTCACTTTGATTTTGGCGTGAAGTGATACATCATGTTCGTTGTAAGCCATAAGAGCTTCGTTAACATCACGGAAAACCTTACCTTCACCGATTTCGCCAGGCTTATCCATAGTGAGGTAGTACGAGCCAAGCACCATATCCTGAGACGGTACAGCAACCGGTTTGCCGTCCGAGGGTTTGAGGAGGTTGTTTGCGGCAAGCATAAGGAAACGTGCTTCAGCCTGAGCCTCAGCCGAGAGCGGAAGATGTACAGCCATCTGGTCGCCGTCAAAGTCAGCGTTGAATGCCGAACATACAAGGGGGTGAAGTTTTATTGCACGACCCTCAACGAGAATCGGTTCAAAAGCTTGAATGCCGAGACGGTGAAGCGTGGGCGCACGGTTAAGCATAACGGGGTGGTCTTTGATAACATCTTCAAGAGCGTCCCAGACCTTGTTGTCAGCACGGTCAATGAGTTTTCTTGCGCTTTTGATATTGGCGATAGCCTTTTTGTCGACAAGCCTTTTCAGTACAAAAGGCTTGAAAAGTTCGAGAGCCATTTCTTTTGGAAGTCCGCACTGATACATTTTAAGTTCAGGACCTACAACGATAACTGAACGTCCGGAATAGTCAACACGTTTACCGAGAAGATTCTGACGGAAACGACCCTGTTTACCCTTGAGCATATCAGAGAGTGACTTCAACGCTCTGTTGTTTGGACCTGTAACGGGTCTGCCGTGTCTGCCGTTGTCGATAAGAGCATCAACAGCTTCCTGCAACATTCTTTTTTCGTTTCTTACGATGATGTCCGGAGCGTCAAGTTCGAGCATTCTTTTAAGACGGTTGTTTCTGTTTATAACACGCCTGTAAAGGTCGTTAAGGTCAGAAGTCGCATAACGTCCGCCGTCAAGCATAATCATAGGACGGAGGTCGGGCGGGATTACCGGAACAGCGTCCATAATCATCCATTCGGGCTTGTTTCCGGAAAGTCTGAAAGCTTCTATAATCTGGAGTCTTTTCAGGAGCTTGACTTTTTTTTGACCTGCCGGAAGTCCGACAAGTTCATTTTTGAGGTCATCGGCTACAAGTTCGATATTGTTTTTCCAGTCAACGTCGATAAGTCCGGCAAACTTCATACACTCCTCGCAGGTGCATTCAGTAGGCTTGTTTGTACAGTGGACTTTTTTAGTGCCGAGATAGATTTTTCCCATATCGACAAGGCGTATTTTCTGGGCATCATATCTTGACGGGTCGTATTCGTGGAGAAGCTTCTTGATAGCTTCTGCGC
>CAMWRL010000140.1 GCA_947176685.1 uncultured Ruminococcus sp.
TTGGTTGATCAAAACTCACAGAAATTAAGCTGTAAATAAAAATCCCCTGATAAACAGGGGATTTTTTGTCAGCTTAACAGCCGCAGTTATTGAAAAGTTTGCATATAAGCTTAAAAAGTTCGTTACAGCACATATCGTCAGACCTCCTTATGTATTTTTACGTATCAGCTTAACAGCAGCAGTTCTTGAAAAGACTGCAAAGCATTTTTAAGATTTCGCACATAGTCCGGAACTCCTTTTTTATAAATTTCCCTCTTGGGATATTCATATTATAGCACGGAACTAAAATAAAATCAATGCAAAGATATTACCAGAAAAATTTACTTATACCGGAAAGTCAGTTGATTATATATATTGCGGCTGCAAGATATGCGGCGAACGCACTCCACAACAGATAGGGGACGTTCATAGCGGCAGCAGGTCTGCTTATTTTGCAGAAACGCATAATCATTACTCCGACAAGTATCAGCAAAGCTGCTGCCACTATTGCGGACAGCAAGAAAAGTCTGAAACGGAAAAAAACTATACTCCACGAAAAGTTTACAGCAAGCTGTATTATGTAGATTTTGAGACTGTCGGGGCGTTTTCTTTTTACCAGATACGCCGAAACTCCCATAAGTGCATAAAGAACTGCCCACACTATTGGAAATACTGTTGCCGGCGGTGACAGCGGCGGTCTGACTATCTGCGAATAAAATCCCCCGAAGTCTCCGGCAATAACTGCTGAAACTGCTCCAACAAGTTCGGCGGTTACAACGGAAATAAGTAAATCTGTCAAGCTGAATTTTTTCATAGACGTACTCCCTTGTAAATAAAGATAGTACATACTTATTCAGCGTTGCAGGAAAATATTACAGCCTGATAACGTTATTGAATACCGCATAGAATTTCAGGGGAATGTGTTTGTCAATATGGCACTTTCCGAAAAACCACTTTTCATATTGACATGTCTTTATGAGTTCTTCAAAAAATGCGTGTACTTCCAGTCTTTCAAAAACGTCTACTCTTAAACAGTCCTTGAGAGATGACGGCGGTTCGTGAGTAATTATATAGTCCACCTTGTTGTCGTTAGCATAAAGATTTTTCAGACCGGAAGTTATTTCCTTATGGGTAGGCTGTTCACGTTCCCACCAGTTTTCGCCGTCTTTCCGGAACTCGTAGTCGTGACTGTGACCGCCTCCGAATGTGAATATTTTTTTGTTTTCGATAGTGTAAACTTCTCCACGCATAAGGTGTACGATATTTCGGGAAATCCTATGTATTTTACCGCCGTGCCATAGTTCTTCCGGATAAGATTCCAGCAGGTCGAAGTTTTCATGACAGCCATCTGCGAAAGCTATAGTATATTCCTTTGCGGAAAGCTTTTTCAGAGTGGAAATTTCAGTTTTAGAGCCGTTCCATATGAATCCGAAGTCTCCGCATATTATAAGAGTATCGCCTTTTCGGAGTTTCCGGAAGTCCGCCGCTTTAAAACGTTCAATATCTCCGTGAGTGTCGCCTGTTACATAAATCATTTTTTTAACCTCCATATATTTGATAAGTATATTTTAGCATATTTCCGGTCTGTCGTAAAGTCCGAAAAATTTTTTTTGAAAAGGGCTTTAAAAATCCTGAATAATCTGTTATAATATATTTCTCAGATTATCATGTAAAAGTAAAGGAGTTAGTATGAAAAAATTTTTATCAGCACTTGCGGCGTTGGTAATGACTTTGCCGCTTCTTTGCGTTCCGAAGGCAAACGCAGTCAACTTTACACTTAAAAAGCCTCTGCAAAGCGAATCGGTGATTTTAATCAACCGTGACACGGACACCGTAATTAACGAAAAAAACGCCGATATCCGACAAATGCCCGGACCTCTGGTCAATATTATGACAGCAGTTGTCGTTCTTGAAAACTGCGCTAACATAAATCAGGAAATTATAATTGATGATACTGTCTATTCCGATTTGATTTTCGACACGGAATATCCCGATGACGTCCGTACAGCCGAAATATATAATGGTGACGTTCTTACGGTTACTGACCTGCTTTATGCAATGATGCTTACTTCTTCTATGGAGGCTTCACAGACTCTTGCGTATTATGTCGGCGGAAGCAACGTTGACAACTTCGTGGACGTTATGAACCGGAAAGCTGACGAGCTTGGACTTGAAAATACCCACTTCACCAATCCGACGGGACTTTATGACGAAAACCAGTATACTACAGCCCGTGATATGGCTAAACTTACTGAATATGCCCTGAACGTTTCAATATTTGAACAGATTGCTACAACTTATGAATATAAGCCGTCTGTTCCGAATCAGGAGAATCATAAGGACTTCAACGAATGGACTTGGAAACACTCCAACGAAATGATGAATCCCGAAAGCAGCGATTACTACAACGCCGCAAAGGGTATCAAAACCGCAAACCTTGAACAGGCAGGACGTAATATAGTTACGTTGGCAAGCAAGGACGGCAACAATTATCTTGCAGTATTGATGAAGTCTCCCATAAGTGACGAAAACGGCAATATGATATATTCGCATATTGATGACGCAACAACGCTTTTTGACTGGGCATTCACGCATATTTCATATCAGGTATTACTTGCCGATACCGCAGAAGTAGGCGAACTTCCGGTAGAGCTTGCGGACGGTAATGACTATGTGCTTGCCCGTCCTGCAAAGGAAGTATCAATACTCTGGTATGATGAAATAGACGTTGCGGTTGTAAACAAGTATGACGTTAAGTGGTATAAAAAATCGCTGTATGCACCTGTTAAAAAGGGTGAACCTTTAGGGGAAGTAACTCTCAGATACAACGGTGAGGAACTTGGAACAGTTGAACTTGTTGCGGTATCGGATGTAAAGCGGTCGTCGTCCAAATACAACTTCTTTGCAGTAAAGCAGTTCAAGGACTCAAAGTGGTTTAAAACAGCGTTTATAGTATCGTTTACGTTGTGTGCTGTTTATATTCTGATGTGTATTTATTCGTGGCTTGTCTACAAAAACAAGAAAAAAGAAGACGATGCCAGAAGGCGTGCCGCACGTAAAAGAATGAATCCGAATAATGATTAATAATATTTCCGGTATTTCCGTTAAAAAATGCCCTCTGTAGTACAGAGAGCATTTTTTCATATAAATATAAATTCACTGCTTGAATAACCGATAGTACCGTTATAGTTGACAACGTACCAGCCGTCAGTTTCGCCGTTAATCATAACCGTTGCACCGTTTGGAATTGACCCTATTACAGCAGACGACACATTGGGAAATTTCCGTATATTCAGACCTGAGCCGTCAGTTATAACAGTACCCCAGCGGACGGCGGTCGGAGCAATCAGCGGTATTCCGAAGTAATCGCATATTGAACGGGCAATATTCCTTGCGATTAAGTCAAGGTTGTTTTTCAACCACGCCTCATCAGCGTAATTGTCGTGGTAGCCGAGTTCGCACAATACCGCAACCGCATTTGTCCGGAGAACTTCTCCGAGAGTTGAAGTCGGTACAGCGTTAACCTTGTCGGGCAATGGGTAAATGCTTTTAAGGTTGTTGGCTATAATGTTGGCAAGATATTCACTGTCACGGCTTTTCGGTGCGAAGTATATATCAATGCCCCGAAGCTTTCCTGCTAAGTGTTCGGGCGCAGCGTTTGAATGAAGCGCAAGGTGTACATCATAGTAAGCGGCGTTTGAATCTTTTATAGCTCCGTTGACGTTTCGGGCGGGGTCGTTGCGTACATAGGCTATTCCGCTTGACCTGAAATACGGTTCTATTCTGTCGGCGAGCAGATTCATATAAAGTTCCTCATTGCCGCTGGTAGCATATTGATTCCACTCCTGCGTTGAGGGACTTAAAAATACCTTTGGCATAGAAAAAGCGTTCCTTTCAGTGGAATTGAGATTATCTCTCATAACATTCTATGCCATAGGAAAAATAATTGTTACTTAGTTGGGCTGACCTACACGATGACGGAGATTGTCTTCTTTAAGTTTTCTGCCCTCTGCTATAAGATTGCGCATAGTTTCGGAGTCACGGTTCTGGAGTGCGTCACGGTATTTCAGAAGATTTCCGATAAGCGTATCAAGCTCAAACTGTAAATTGTCACAGTTCTGCATAAAAAGGTCAGTCCACATTTTTTCGTTCATAGTAGCGATACGGGTCATATCCTGAAAGCTTCCGCCGCTGAAACCGCATTCCAGACCTAATTCGGGACTTTTTACATATGCGCTTGATACGATATGCGCAAGCTGCGAAGTATATGCAATCATTCTGTCGTGGTTTTCCGGACTTGTCATAACGATTTTTCCTGCACCGATTTCGGAAGCGAGTTTTTTCAACAGTTCAATATCATCATTGTTGCTGTCCTCAAAGGGCGTAATAATAAAATTGGCTTTTACAAACAGGTCGGGGGTACTGTTTGAGTAACCGCCGAACTCTTTGCCTGCCATAGGGTGAATGCCAAGATAGCGGAGATTGTTTTTTTCTGCTATGGACTTCATACGTTTGCAGAAGTCGCCCTTTATACCGCAAACGTCAGTGACAAGTGTGTCAGGACTGAATTTTCCGGCATTTTCGGAAAAGAATTTTTCAGCGGTTTCCGGAAACAGCGATATGATAATCAAATCGAAATTATCATAGTTTCCGTCAAAGGCGCAGTCAATTGCAATGTCACGGAGAGCATTTTCTTCAATATCGTGGTTTATATCGCAGCCGGCAACGGTATGGTAAGTATATTTTTTAAGGGCTTTGCAGACTGAGCCGCCGATAAGTCCCAGTCCGACAACGAGAATATTCATAAAAAATCAGACCTTTCAAAAAAGATTATAAAAAAATTATAACGCTTTAAACAACAGAAGTCAAGCATCTGTTAAAATATTTCCCCGAAAGGTTCAGGAGCGTTTACTGTAATGCCGTTGAGATACGCAAGGGGGGAACTTTCCGGAAGCTGAAATTTCAGTGAGCAGGCACACAATGCCTGTCTGAAAACTCCGTAACGTTTGTTTGCGGAGATATTGCCGTATTTGCCGTCACCTAAAACAGGAGCGTTTATATGGGCAAGGTGCGCCCTTATCTGGTGAGTGCGTCCGGAGAAAAGCGTCACTACAACAA
>CAMWRL010000141.1 GCA_947176685.1 uncultured Ruminococcus sp.
CGACCACCGAGATCTACAACTATTAAGTCGTCGGCAGCGTCATATGTGTATAAGAGTCATGTATGTTGACTGGATAAATAATGGCAATTTTGAAAAAGTTATTGTTAATTGGCGTTGCGATATTGATTGTCTTAATAGATATTGGGCTGTAAATAATTTTGTTTATGGATATGCTGGCTTTCAAAATAAAAATGCTAAAAAAATAACTAATTTTACAATATGGAATTAGGGAAATGTAGTTGCTGAATTGGAATATCGTTCAGAGAATGCCAATTATGAATATTTCACTAATGAAGGCATTGGGTGCAGAATAATTGAAAATATTTCATGGGAATCATCAACTTGGTATAAAATGGGCATTGGTGTTAAAACGGTTGCTGACAGAACATATTTTGCTCAATGGTATAAACCTGATTCTTCGGTTTCAAGATGGAAATTAATTGGCATTATCAGTCTTAAAACACCAAATATAGTATTGCCAACAAGTACAGCTTTTCAAGAAGATTGGAATTTCGATGGGGAATTGCTGCTTTCTCTATAGGTAATGGATATGGTCAAGATGCGTCTTCACATAATTGGAGTCCATTTAAATCTGGCAATGTTGTAAGTGTTTTTTGCGATGGTAAAAAGAATCAAAATAAAAATTGTTTTTATGAAGAGAGAAGTGTAACATTTCCATATATGTACATAAAGGCAGGTCGGTACGTAGACCCTCCAAGAACAGGAAAATTGCCATATGAGTTTAATTTTAATGGAATGTCAAATGTTCCTACAGATTATCCGGAATGGGATTTTGTTTGTAAAAAATCAATCAAAAATGTTCATAGTCAACGCTATATCTCACCTGGTTCCGGAAATACTGTTGTTCAAAAAAATAGTGTAAACGGTGCGGCATATAAATGGCGAATAAACTTTGCAGAAAATGGATATTTTTATATATTATTAGAAGATACCAATATTGCAATAACAGTATCAAGTTTAGTTTGTGGTGAGGATTTGTTATTACAACCTTTACGGATTGGCAGTAATAAGCAAAAGTGGAAATTTGAAGGCAACTCAACAAATGGATTCTACATTGTTCCAAGACTTTCAGAAACAATGACCATGGAAGTTGAGAACGCTTCTTATTTGGATGATGCGCCTATCCAGTTGTGGAATCAGGTTAGTACAGCACCACAAATGAGATGGCAAATAGTATAAATTAATTATCAGAAATGAGGGATAATATGAAAAAAGCATTATCATTATTGGTCAGTTCTTTTGTGGCGTTAAATCTTGCTGCATCTGTTATAACAAATGCAGCTGCGGATGAGCCGCCTGAAACAGCAGATGATTCTATAGCTGTTACAGTTGATACAGATATTCAGACAACCGCTGTACCAATTGTAACGACGACGACTACAACGACAACAATTACTACAACCACTACAGTACCTGATGATATTTATATTTATACTACCGAACCCACTACTACTGAAACGCCTGAAATCACCACTACAGTTACAACCGAAAATGACGATGAGGAAGAAGATAAGATTTTTTCATACCGGTTTGAAATAAAGGCTATAGATTCTTCTCACGATGAGGCTTATCTTCAGAATGTCGATATTAATATGCGATTGGTGGAATATGATTCAGGATATTTTGTTTTAAATGATAAAGCTGTAAATGATACTTTTAAAATAAAAACGATTGCTGAATGGAATGCGGCTGATGTAAATCCAATGGTTATAGATTATCCGGATACTAATGTTGACCATGTATACGTTGTGGAAAGCGATGAACTGCCTGAGAATTACTGCTATGCCGAAGAAAAAGAAGCATACATTCACAGAGATTATAAGGGTAGTTCTTTGAAAAATCTGGCGAATACCCCTCATGATTACTGGGTATATCTAATCAGGCTTTATAACGAGCCTCCCTGCGAAGTATGGGACACTTTCCCGAGAACAGTATCACCGGAGTTTAGTATAGATTTCTTGGATTACACTGAATATGTTACTGATATACATAATGTAGAAAATATTCCTGATATTGAAGTTGAGATTGTGGAAGCCTTTGAAAACGAAAACGGAGAGTTTACTTTAGGAAGTGTAATCGGGAATTATAATACTTCAGACGGCGAAGTATCTTTTACAAAAGAATGTACATTCAATTCTTTAAATGATTTGGTATATTTTGGTGTAAAAACAAGTAATCTGCCGGATTATTATGCAGATTCACACGATACACTCTGGTATGGCGGCAAACATATAGATGAATACAGAATTATACCTTTTTCTGCATATTACATCCGTACAAGAGATACCAATTGTGATATTGTCCTGAGAAAACAGGACGCTCCGATTTACACAACTGTCACAACATCTTATCCGGAAATAACTACAACGACTACATCAACAGAAATTGAAGATACTGATACAACTACTTCTTCTGAAACTACTGCTGGTACAACTACAATAACAAATACTACATTAGATGTTGAAACTACAACCACTGATACAACCGTTGCTACAACCGAAAATAATGACGAAGAACTGCCGCAAACAGGTATACCGTTTGTAAGAAGTGCTGAATGTTTTGCAGTAATGCTTATAATCAGCGGCGCAATGCTCGTTATAAAATCACGCAGGCATAATGGCTGATTCAGAAAAAACGTAATAATCTGATGTTTCTGACCTCGTGGAAATGCCTGAGGCTCTTATAAATTAATAATAAACGCTCTCCGGACGAAAGTTTTCTGAGGGCGTTATTTTTGTACGGAATTTTCCGGCGTACTTGATTATAACAGGAGTTTGTGGTATAATGTAAAAAACTATTGATAAGGAGAATACAATGATATTACTGTCAGCACAAAATATTTCCAAAACATATATGGAACGCAAGGTTCTGAATAACGTATCGTTTTTTCTTAACGAGGGGGATAAAGTCGGTGTTATCGGGATAAACGGTACGGGCAAATCCACACTGCTGAGAATCCTTGCAGGGGTTGAAGAAGCCGATACCGGAGAAGTTGTCCGTACTAACGGGGTGAAAATCTCATATCTTCCGCAAGTGCCTGAGTTTGACGCACACGGCAGTGTTATTCAACAGGTAATGAAACATCTTCCGGAAGACCTCAGAGAAGCCAAGGAATTTGAAGCAAAATCCATTCTTGGAAAGATGGGAATTGATGACTGCACAAGAGATATAAGCACATTGTCCGGCGGCGAAAAAAGGCGTGCAGGAATTGCGGCGGCACTCATACAGACAAGTGACGTACTTCTGATTGACGAGCCTACTAACCATATTGACAATGAAACAGTACAGCTTCTTGAACAGCAGTTGAAAAAGTATCGTGGAGCAATAGTTATGGTAACTCACGACAGATATTTTCTTAACAGCATAACACGCAAAATTGTTGAAGTGGACAGGGGAAACGCTTTTGAATATGACGGCAATTACGCCACGTACCTTGAACAGAAAGCCCAGCGTGAAGCCGACGAGGAAGCTAAGGAACGCCGCAACAGGACTATTTACAGGCGTGAGCTTGCGTGGATAAGGCGTGGAGTACGTGCAAGGGGTACGAAATCAAAGGACAGAATAGAGAGATTCCACGAACTCGAAAACAGGGAAATACCTGTTGAAGCAGAAAAATTACAGATGCAGTCGTTGTCCTCAAGACTGGGCAGGAAAACTATTGAACTTGAAAATATCTCAAAGAGCATTGACGGAAAAAAACTTATAGAAAACTTTTCGTATATAATTTCAAGGGACGCAAGAATCGGCATTGTCGGACATAACGGAGCAGGCAAAAGCACTCTGATAAAAATGATAACCGGAGACTTACAGCCAGACAGCGGTACAATATCAGTCGGAGATACTGTAAAAATTGGTTATTTGTCTCAGGAATGCGGAAATATGGACTTGTCAATGAAAGTTATCGACTATATACGGGAAACTGCTGAAATTATCCGCACTCCTGACGGAAATATAACCGCTGCAAAAATGCTGGAAAGGTTTCTGTTTACGCCGGAACTCCAGTGGAACAGGATTGAAAAGCTGTCCGGCGGTGAAAGAAAAAGGCTTTATTTATTGAAAGTCCTTATGACTGCACCTAATATACTTCTGCTTGATGAGCCGACCAATGACCTTGATATAGCTACACTGACGATTCTGGAAGAGTATCTGGAAAATTTTGACGGTGCTGTAATTGCAATATCACACGACAGATATTTTCTTGACAAGATGTCGTCTGAAATATGGGAGCTTACCGGCAGCGGCGTTATAAACCGTTATAACGGAAACTACAGCGACTATGCGAAAAAAATAGTCTCCGTAATTCCGGAAAAAAACGTTAAACAGTCCGCAAAAAAAGAGCGTGTTTATACGGGAAAGAAAAAACTTAAATTCTCTTTCAAGGAGCAGAGGGAGTTTGAAACAATTGATGACGATATAGCTTTACTGGAAAGTCAGATAGAGGACGTTGAAAAAGAAATTTTGTCGAGTGCGTCCGATTATGTGAAGCTTCAGGAACTGTCAGATAAAAAAGAAGCTCTTGAAAATCAGCTTTCGGAAAAAATGGAAAGATGGGTATATCTCAACGAGCTTGCCGAAAGAATAGCCAACGGTGAAATGGTCTGACAACAGAAAAAATGTAATTTTTTTGCGGACGCTTTCGTTAAAATAAATAAAAATAACTGGCATTCGGTTGTGATTTTCTGAATATGATAATCTTTGTGACGCTATTGACATTTTCCGGTGTGTATGTTATAATAAACCCCGTGCTTAAATGACAATATAATAAAGGAAAAAGGTGTATAATATGTCTGTTAAAAAGAAACTTACAGCAATGGCGGTTATATTGGGAATGCTTTCAGCAGTTTCGTGCGGTGCAGAAACCCCAGATGCCGGACAGCCGGATACTTCTGTTGAAACTACTACAGAGGCAGTTTCCGAAACGGAAACCGAACCCGAAACTACAGAAGCAACAACTGCCGAAGAAATTACAGAAGCCGTTACCGAAGAAGAAACTACAGAAGCAGAAGAAATTACAGAAGCAGATGACGAAAACAACTACATTCTTACAA
>CAMWRL010000142.1 GCA_947176685.1 uncultured Ruminococcus sp.
GTGCAGGAGTTTCAATCAAGCCGGAGGGATTTTTGGTCATATCTCCAGACGGTACGGCAAAAATGGTATCTGTTGATTCCGGCAGCGACCCCATAAGCACCGCCATAAACGCTGCACCTAATGTCATAAATAAGATTACCGGCATTATGAACAAAAAGAAAAAGAAGGATTCCGATGCGGAAGTTATTCTGAATGACTGATAATTTTTTGAATACCTGACATAAAATCTGCATATCATATGAGTATACTATAATGGACTTATTCTGGAGGTATGCAGATGAAAAAAATGGTAATTTCAATATTTGCGGTTGTTATGGTTTACAGCAACGCCGCTATGGACGTTAAGGCAGCAGACAAGCCGGAGGTTTCCGCAAAAGCCGCTGTATTGATTTCGGCGGATACCGGTGAGATTGTTTATTCGGTAAACTGCGATGAAAAACTTCCTATGGCAAGCACTACAAAAATTATGACAACCCTGTTATGTCTTGAAAGCGGCAATCTTTATGAGGAGTTTGAGGTGGACAGCAACGCCATAATGGTTGAGGGGTCGTCAATGGGACTTCAGAAAGGCGATATTGTCACAAAGTACGCACTATGCTGCGGTATGCTTCTGCCGTCCGGAAATGACGCCGCCAACGCAACAGCGGTCAAACTTGCCGGAAGTCTGGAAAATTTCGCAGTTATGATGAACGATAAGGCTCAGGAACTCGGTTTGTCACGTACGTGGTTTGTAACTCCGTCCGGACTTGAGGGTACAGGTCACGGGTCATCGGCTTACGATATGGCGATACTTGCAAGGGAAGCCCTTAAAAACGATATTTTCCGTGAGATATGCTCTCAGTCAAGTATGAAAGTTGAATTCGGCAATCCGCCGTATACCCGCTGGCTGAAAAATACAAACAGGCTTCTGACAATGTATGACGGGGTTTACGGCGTAAAGACGGGTTTTACGGACGAAGCCGGCAGATGTCTTGTATCTGCCTGCGAACGTGACGGCATTGACCTGATATGCGTTACAC
The DNA here is from genome assembly GCA_947176685.1 of uncultured Ruminococcus sp. Taxonomy (GTDB): domain Bacteria; phylum Bacillota; class Clostridia; order Oscillospirales; family Ruminococcaceae; genus Ruminococcus. The sequence continues at coordinate 1,020 of CAMWRL010000142.1, forward strand.
TCAACGACCGCAACGACTGGAATGACCATATGGCTATGTATGACTACGGATTCAGTACAGTAAAGAAGATAAGTCCGGAAATTCCTGAAAATCTGTCCGTCAACATTGCAGGAGCTGAAACGGACAGACTGTCTCTTACTGTCGGGGACAGCCCCGTTGAAATTACAGCGTTGTCAGCTGACGGGAAAGACTTTGAATATCAGATTATTTCGTCACCATTTGTATACGCTCCGGTGAAGTCCGGTGACGAAGTGGCAGAATTGCAGATAAGCTACAACAGCAGGGAAGTATGCCGTATACCGTTGTATGCGGAAAATGACGCTCCCGTTAAGATGATTGAAAAGAAACCTGAAAAGAAAAGGTTTTTCAGAAAAATAACAGAAAAGCTCGGGAGTATATTCTCCTGAGCAATATTTTAAAAAGGAGATTGTTTCAGAGTGGAAAAAATAAGGATTCAGAAAATGATTGCGGACAGCGGTTATTGTTCACGCCGCAAGGCGGAAGTGATGATTTCGCAGGGCAGAGTGAAAGTCAACGGCAGACCGGTTAAATTAGGTGACAAGTGTGGTTTTAAGGATATTGTGACCGTTGACGGCGAACGTCTCCAGATGTCAAGAAAGAAAAATTTTGTCTATATTATGCTCAATAAGCCCAGAGGTTATGTTACAACTGTTTCGGACGAACTTGACAGACGCTGCGTTATGGATTTGATAAGCGATGTAGAGGAACGTGTTTATCCTGTCGGCAGACTTGACAGAAATTCGGAGGGTCTATTATTGTTCACTAATGACGGGGAGTTTGCCAACAGCATAATGCATCCGAGTCGTCATATTGCCAAAACTTACCGTGTAACCGTACGTCCGGACATTTCGGATGAACAGCTTGTAAAGCTTGCAGAGGGCGTGGAAATTGACGGAAGAAAGACACTTCCGGCAAGCGTTGTTGTAAAGGAAAAGGAACAGGGCAGAGTAGTATTGCTGATAACCATAAAAGAGGGCAGAAACCGTCAGATTAGAAAAATGTGTGAAGCTGTCGGTCTGGAAGTCGCAAGGCTTCGCCGCATAAGCATAGGACCTTTGAAACTGGGTATGCTTAAACCCGGTACGTGGCGTGAACTTACTGCCGAAGAACTCCGTGCATTGCGCAACGCCATAGGCAAGGAGAATTGAAATGCTTGAAATCCGTGAAAACCTCTCTCCGGACGGTTACAGGAACTTTCCGGAAGATTCGCATATTACAGAAGCTTTTGACGGTGACAGGATAATCGGTTATATTGTATATTCCTACGAACTTAACAAAACAGTGGTTCACGGTATGGACGACGGCGGCGATATTATGCTTTGTGACGGTCTGGTCAGGTCAGTTATTTTCAAAAGCTGTCTGAAAGCTGTTGATACACTTGTTTTCGGTTCTCCGGACTGCCTTGAAAATCTGCGCTGTCTAAAGTTCATAACCGGAGACAACTTTACTGTTGAGAATATAGACCGTTTTATGAACGGCTGCAAGGACTGCAAAAACAAGATTCAATAAAAGAAAGGAGCGATTTTGTATGCCCATACGCATTTCTTCGGAACTTCCGGCATTCAGAACGCTTGGAGAAGAAAATATATTCGTTATGTCTAAAGAAAGAGCCGAACATCAGGACATACGCCCTTTGAAAGTCATAATCGTAAACATAATGCCAAAAAAAATTGAAACTGAAAGTCAGTTGATGCGGTTACTGAGCAATACGCCTATACAGGTTGATATTGAACTTATTCAGATGGCTTCACACGTATCAAAGAATACCTCCCGTCATCATCTTGAATCGTTCTATAAAAAGTTCGATGAAATAAAAGACAACCGTTATGACGGTATGATAGTAACCGGCGCACCGGTTGAGCTTCTGGAATATGAGGAGGTTGACTACTGGAACGAGATAACTCAGATTATGGAGTGGTCTAAAACTCACGTATATTCGTCACTGTACATATGCTGGGCGGCACAGGCAGGATTGTATTACCATTTTGGTGTACCAAAACACACTCTTGACCGTAAGATGTTCGGGATTTTTCCGCACCGTGCGGAAATCGAAAATTGTCGTATACTCAGCGGCTTTGATGATATATTCCTTGTGCCTCACTCACGCAATACCGAAGTCCGCCGTGAAGATATTGAAAAAGTCTCTCAGCTTGAAATTCTGACATCTTCGGAAATTTCCGGTGTTCATATGGTCGCCAACAAGAACGGCAGACAGTATTTCATTACCGGACACTCCGAATATGACAGGGACACAATCGCCAATGAATATTTCAGAGATTTGAAAAAAGGTATTGACATTCAGATACCGTATAATTATTTTCCTGACGACAATCCCGAAAATACTCCTGTATTTTCGTGGAGGTGTACCGCAAACCTGATGTTTTCCAACTGGCTTAATTACTGCGTTTACCAGAAAACGCCGTATAATCTTGATGAACTCGCCGTACGCAACTGGAACTGGGAAACTTCGCTTTAAGGAGTATGGAATGAACGAAGATTTTTATTATAACGACAGTCCTGATAATTTTGAAAAAATGCCGGAATTTTTAAAGACCGGACTTGCTACATCGTCATTCATAACTGCTATGGTGAATTTCGTGATATTCGGATTTACACTTACCTTTATACTTGCGCCGGTTTCGATAATTACGGGCGCACTCTCACTGAAAAGGAAACAGGGCGGCAAAGGTTTTGCGATAGCCGGAATTGCCGTATCTGTAGTCGGAGTGATTCTGAATATACTTTTCATATCGGTGTTTGTCAGGGTTTATCCGGATATGGAGTATTTTGTAAAGAACGACTACTCAATAATTTCTGAGTTTGCGGAAAGCGGCGAAATTCCGGAGCAGTTTGAGAAGTACCGCAGTCCCGAATACGACAGCTGCTGGAAAGTTATGGGCTGCGAGGATTTTGACGGATTTTTTGCCATATTCACTGAAATATACATTAAAACTCAGGGTTTGCAGACAGCACCGTCAAGCCCCGACAGTCCGGAGATTCCGTACAGCAATGACGGAGAAGAACTCGTTGAACTTTAGACAATTCCCCCGAAAGTATGTTTTCGGGGGATTTTTATTATTCCGTGAAAATCCTGTTCATAAATTCACTGGTCGAGTAAAAACCGCTTCTGTTGTAGCGGTTTAGACCATAAAGACAGTTGGGGTCACGGGATATGTAATTAGGCTTTTCGGTACAGGTAAGTGTTATTGTAAAACCCAGTTCCCGTATGACAGGTGTAGATTCCGGACTTCTGAACCCGAAAGGGTATGCAAATACTATAGGCAGCTTTCCGGTATTGCGGTGAATTTCGTTCTGCATACGGCTGAGGTCTTCCATTAACAACGCCCTGTACTGTTCTTCTGTCTCTCCGTCATTGATTGAACACCCTTGACGTATGCCCTTGAAAGAGTGCATATTATAGGTATGGTTGCCGATTTCGACATGTCCTGAAGCCGTAAGTTGTTGAATATCCTCCCACGTAAGATAGGAGTACGCCGGAATATGCGGGTCATTTTGTGCGGTTACGTCCGTGAACTGTCCCACTACCGAAACTATTGCATGCATATCGTATTTTTCGAGCAGGGGAAGAACGTCTGAAAGATTATTGTAACAGCCGTCATCAAGCGTTATCAGTACTGGTTTTTCAGGAAGTTTCCCGATACCGTTGACATAGTCGGTAAGTTGCTGCGCCGTTACAGAAGTACAGCCGTTTTCCGCAAGCCACGAAAGGTCATTTTCAAGCTGGGCAGGTGTGACTATGTATTCTTCCGGACAGCCGTTGTATACACTATGATACATTATTACGGGCATAAATACTGAGTTTTCGGAATTTACTCCGGCTGACGAACTGAAAAGGCTTTTTCCGATAAAGAAGAAGAACGCACACAGCGAAAATACGAATATATCCATAAGAATCAGGCTGAAAAACCGTTTAGCACTTCGGCACTCATACATAA
>CAMWRL010000143.1 GCA_947176685.1 uncultured Ruminococcus sp.
AGAGGACTATTTATTATATGTTACCCACTGATAACGTGCTGTAAGCGGTGTGTTTCCGTTGAAAGGATTGAGCCAGTCATCAACAGTTATACCGGGCCATACGTTCATCATTATCTTGCCGGGGGTTGACGGAATATCTGTTGTAGCTCTGTAAACTTCCTTGCCATCAACGTACCATGCGATATAGTCTTTCTGCCAGTCAAAACCGTATGTATGGAATCCCTCAGAAGCGTCAAAGCCGAGGTCATACATAAATTCGTGATTGCCTACACCGTTTGTGTAGTAGTTGAACTGTACTTTGGTTGTGTCTTTGCCCAGAACTTCTATATCAATTTCGTCCCACGGGTTATTGTCCGATTCACCGGTATATGTGAAGAATGATGATACAACGCCGTCATTCTTTATAGCCTGCATTGAAGTCTCATAGTAGCCGTAACTATAAAAATCTGCTGTTCTGTACTCTGCACCGGAGTAATTATACTTTCCGGAGTGGTCTTTATCAATTGTAAGGTTCAGAACACCGCCGTCAAAAGATGTATTCTGTTTGTACCAGCCGCAGTCGAAACAGCTTCCGTTAGTCCAGCCGTCCGAAGCAAAGAATACAGGAGTTTCGCCCTTTCTGAAGTCTGCAACAACTGTTGCACTTTCGTTCATAGGAGTGCCATAGTCCTTGATACCAGAATTGTTATTTGAAGTTACAGTTGTAGTAGTTGTTGCCTGTTCTAAAGCTGTAACAGTAGTTGTTGTTGTAGTCTGTGCAGTAGTTGTGGTTGTATTAACAGGCGGCTGTGTGGTAGTTGTTGTATTGTTAGACTGCTGACCGTCCTGATACGATACTGGAAGGTCTGACTCCTTGTAGATTCCAAGGTCAACCTGCTGTATAACTACAGCGTCAGCAGGAGTAATGCCGTCACCGTTATTTGAAACGTCAGCATTTTTCGTACCCTGTTCCGACAACTTGTAATCATCGGGATTTGAAAGAGACTGCATTATAAGTACTGCGTCAGCAAGACTTACTTTATTGTCACAGTTTGCGTCTCCCCAGAGTATATCGCCTGTATTGCCTGTATTACCGGAATTGCTGTCTGCTGTAAGCGTAAGCAGATATGTAAGCGGAGAGTTCCAGTAAATAGTTATTTCGTTTGTGGAATAGCTTTCGGAATGGTCTGTATAACACTTAGCTGCCGGAAGTCCCTGACAATAAGCCTTGGCGGCACTGTCTTCAAGTCCGGAGTTTACGCCGCCTACAAGCATACCTTTCATTGCGGCATTCTTTGCCATTGACGGACGGTGATGCGGATTTTCCGGTGAAACTGTACCATATCCGGTCACGAAGCATTCGCCCAGCGGGTTAACGCCTAAAAGATAGTCAAGTTGTCCCTGAGCGTTTTCAATGTACTTTGCGTCACCCGTAAGCTGGTACGCAAGCCCAAGTATAATACCGGAGTTTGCGATAGTCATATTACTGCCCCAGTTGAACTTGCTCTGTGATACGCCGTAAGCTGTATTTCCGGAAACTGATACGAATTTATCAGCCTGCTTTATGATAGCATCGGAAGCCTTTTTATAGATGTCGGATTCCTTGTCAACGCCGTTCATTGTAACTATGGCTATATTGCCGTAGTCGCCGACTGTTGCCCAGTCAAGACCGGTTGCACTTGAAACGTTATTTAAATACTGACTGTCGCCTGTTGCACGGTAAAGCTGCAAAGATGCCCAGTAAATTTCATCTGCTGCGCTCTTGTCCTCGTAAGCACCTGTTGTAATATCGTCGGGGTTTGCAAGATAGAGTTCATTCGGATTTGCCTTTGCCCATTCATAAGCCTTTTTGGCGGCTTCGAGACAGGTATTTGCAAAATTTGCGTCAACGTCCTTGTAAACTTCATAAGCGAGTGCCATAGAAGCGGCAAAGTCAGCAGTGGAAGTTGTTGTTTCGGGCATTACGATAAGCGGTTTTACTTCTTCTTCGGGCATTACGTAGCCGGGGAATGTATCACAAGAAACTTTATGATATACGCCGCCTGTATTTTTATTCTGCATTTTCAGCATCCATTCAAGCTCGAAACGTGCTTCGTCAAGAACGTCCGGAGTACCGTTGCCGCTTTCCGGAATACCTACATTGTCGCTGTACATCGCAGGATTTGCCTTATAAGCATACATCAAATCAGCTACAGCCTTTGCGGCAGGAACTACATAACGTCCATAGTCGCCGGCATCGTGCCAACCGCCGTTGACTTCGATTTTCTGGTCAGTACCGTAAATTGTAGCGATTGTATCGTGGCAGGACTTATGACCGAAAGTTTCATCATTTACTTCAACGCCGCAACGCTGTAAATACAACATTCTTACACTGTCGTCAAGCAGGCTTGTATATACGCCGTCACCGATTTCAAAAGCATATGAATCATCAAGATTTCCACATTTTATAATATACTTTCCGGCTTCTGTAACTGACGAGAAATCACCTGTCCAGTTGTCCTCGTCTGCAAGGCTATTGTGACCTTTGCTTTCAAGTTTTCCTGTATAAACTGTCTGACCGCTGTCTGCGTTTACCACTGAAAATTCAGTTTCGCCGGTAACATTGCGGAATACTGCTGTTTTTTTGCTGTCTTTCCTGTAACCGACCTGATTGGTCATAATGTCGGGTTCATACGGGCGTGTTGCGCTGTAGTCAACCTGACTGTCATCAATCAGTTCAAGTGAAACGTTGTCAAGATATATTGTATGTTCGGGAAGTTCGCCGTCAGCTTCCTGCAAGCCGCAGTTGAAGCAGAACTTTGTCATAATGTCTGTTTCTTCTTCCATTGTAAACTCATAGTCAATTGTCTGAGGCTCTGTTGTAACGTCAATGCCTTTCCATGTATAAGCCTGATATGTACCGCCGTTCTGCTGAATCATTGCTTCAACAAATCTCGGGACAGATGCAGAAATATCAAATCTAAGACGGTAAACGCCGTTCTGATAAAGCGGAACTATATCATAGAACATCTGTACCGCATAATTGAGTTTGCCCTGTTTTGTAACCTTGAGAGCAAGTTTGCCGTCCTCTGTAGTAAGAGTGCAGGCACCGCCGCTTTCCTTGTAAGTACCCCAATCAGTAGTACCGTTGTCAAAGGTTGAGTTGGTGATAATGTTCTGACCAACAGCAGCCATTGCCGGTACTGAAACCATCGGCATAGCCGATGCCATTACACTGCACATTGCAAGTGCTGCTGTACAGCGTTTAAAAATATTCTTCTTCATGTTCAGAATCCCTCCAGATTTCTGTTATAGTTTTTAGTTCAATTGTTATTATAACTGATTTTTATACGAAAGTATATAACTTTTATGACAAAAATGGTAAAATCTTGACATTAAAGTATTTTATATTTTTTCTTGTACTTTTTAGGAGTAGTGCCTTTATATTTCTGGAAAACCTTTATGAAGTAGCTCTGCGAACTATATGCAAGCATATTGCTAACTTCCGAATCACTGCATTCGGTGTACAGCATCAACGATGACGCTTCCTGAATCTTGAGACGGTTAACATATTCGCTGAAAGTCTCTCCGGTTTCCTGTCTGAAAAGCCGTGAAAGATATGACGGACTTATTTTCAGATGCCGTGCCACATCATTCAGAAGTATCCGGCTGTGCAGGTTGCATATTATGTATTCAACAGCTCTTACAACCTGTTTTGAAAAAACTCCGGTAAGTTTTACACGCCTCATTCTGTTTGTGTACCCCTCTATCATTTCAGAATGAACTTTATGTATTTCCGCTTCGGTACGGCACTTGTCGGTTTTCATTATATAAAAGTCACTCATACTATAGGACTCTTCCGGAGACATTCCGCCATTTATACAGTAACGGGCTATCATTGCCGCCAATACTACCATATGGTATTTAAGATTCCTCAAACTGTCCTCGCTGAGAATGCCGCACCCCTCACTACACAAAGGCTTCATAAATACACGCACAAGCTCCATATTGCCTGAACATATACTCTCATAAAAAGCAAGTTCCCTGTCAAATGATGTATGCTTTATGTTTTCATCACGGGGGATAAAAAGATTTTCTGCTATAACTTTTTCTGAGTTTTCGTCCAAAAAAATCAACTCCTTTCAGATTTTTTTCTGCATAATTATAACATATAATTTACATTTATGCAACAATTAAACCACGTTTGTACTTGAAAGTTTATGTAAAATATGATATAATTCTGTATAATATGATTGAACGGAGTGTGCATTATGAAAAAATTCGCCATATACAAGTCCGGAACAGGTTACTATTACTATAATTATTTCGACAGTATGGAACAGCTTGCCGGTACAGAACTGGAAAATATTGTAACTGAGGAAAAACTCCCCATAGTTGCCGATGCCAAAGGCGGTTATTTCTGTTTCAACCCGAATGATTATAACTTTTCGGAAATTATCGAAACGGACAAGGACTGTCCCCTTACTCTTGAAAAGATGTTCTTCAAGAATCAGGACAACTTTAAACTTGGCTGGATTTCCCCTGACGGCGATACATATTCCTGCGACTATACCGGTCACTCAAAAGCCGCCGCAATGATTGCAAAAAAGTTTTTTCCGGATGCAAAATATCCTGAACGTACTCTCGGCAGGCACGGATGGCTCAAAGTCATCGACTCGTGGGACGGTACAAAACGTGAACACGGACAGTTTGTATACTCTATAAACGGAAGACTTACCAACAGACAGATAAACAAGCTTTTTGATTTAGGACTGTACAACAATCCCGAAGTAAAGGAAATGCTGCCAGATGATTAAGGATTTGACGGACATATATTTTGATTTTCATGAGATTATTTAACCTTATTGTAGAATATACAACGTCTTTTTTGTGCATTTATAATGAAAAATTTTATCATTTAAAAATATCTGTTGACATTCTGCAGAAAATAGTGTAAAATATACTTAATATAATACGGGCTATTGATTTTTTTATATCCCGTTTTTTAATTCTTT
>CAMWRL010000144.1 GCA_947176685.1 uncultured Ruminococcus sp.
AAATATGACCGTCCGGACGGAAAAATTATAATTAATATTGACCCTGATATTGTGTATAACGATATTATTAAAAATTTCAAGAATTACTGGTCATCTGTAAGTGTTGCTTGTATAGAAGTTCAGTATTTTGAAGATGATGAATTAATTGCTTCATTATTTATTAATGTACATCTTGATTATGGAATTTATTTGAATTACTATAGCAGAGGTGAGGAAAAATTATCAGTTTTTGATAAAAACAGATTAAACGAAATTGTCTGTACAAAAGATGTATGCGATTTTTCTATGGGGTTATTTTTACCGCCTGAACTGGCATGGAAAGGCATAAAAGAATTTCTGGAAACGGGTACAGCTTCAAAAGAGATTGAATGGATAACCCCTGACGATTTACCGGAGGGCGGCAATTATTAAAATTTTTTATATACCACAAAACAGGGGAATATAACATTCCCCTGTTTTTTTACTGCATATTCTGCAACGCCATATCAACAGCGTTCTTGTCAAAGCCTATAACGGTAGTTTTGCCGATTACGGTCACGGGCAGTGAAGACTGTCCGGTAAGTGCCATCACACGCCTTGAATTGAACGGCTCACGGGCGTTTATTGTCCGGAAAGTCACGCCTTTTTCGTCAAGGTAACGTCTCATACGTCTGCACCATATGCAGTTTTCCGAAAAATATACTTCAACCATTTTTCAAACTCCTTTCCATTTGATATTCCGGTTATCCTGTAATAATATTATTGTCCGCAAAACCGCAATTATTCACGGATTTTATTTTTCTATGCTGCAATCCGGATAATAATGTTCCAGAATTTCACGCCAGCTTTTGCCCTCCGAAGCCATTGCATTTGCACCGTACTGGCTCATTCCGACACCATGTCCGAAACCTCTTGTTGTAATAATGACCGTATCGCCGTCATAGCTTACGTCAAAACACGCCGAACGCAGTCCCAGAACTTCACGTATATCATTGCCGCTTACTTTGAAGTCTCCCACCGTTGCCGACAAGACCGTGCCGGAATCTGACACATCATTTACAGAAATCCATGTCGTAAAGTCTTCCGCAAGGGTTATTCCGGAAAATCTTTCAACAAGTATCTGTCTTAACTGTTCTCTGGAGTAGCTGACTTCTTCAAGGTATCTGGGGGCGGAAGTATCATAACTGCTGTCCACCGGCACAAGATATTCAACTTCTGTCCCCCACGCATTTTCAGCACTTTCGGTCATTCCGGACGACATCGAATGAAATGCCGAAATAATCGGCTCGTCCCCGTAAGTTATTATGTATGGCATAACTTCATTTACAGCATTTTCTATTTTGTCATAATATACTTCAAAGTTGTCACCGTAGTACTGCATAGCCTGATTTTTTGTGAAATATCCCTGATACTTTGAGGTATCGTTTGAAAAATCTGCTCCGCACAACTCTGCCGTAGGGTCTGAACGCTCTTTCAGCCGCTGACGCTCCGCATATGTGTGCGCTGCAACCGCCTGAGCTTTTAAAGCTTCTGTTTCAAAAGTTGCGGGCATTTCAGCGCATACCGCCCCTACAACATAGGTCTTTTCGTCAACGTCAATCACCTTTCCCGTCGAAATATCCAGTACTTTATATGGCTCTCCGGTGTATGACGGCTCTTTGGTGTCCGAAATTTCTATAACTTCCGGTACTGCCGCCCTGCCCGAAAAAAATACCGGAATTGCCGGAAGTACGGCTATTGAAATCACTGAAAAAATCAATACTGAAAAATATCTTTTCATTTTCACTGTTACCTCACACTAAAGTATTTGACATATCGGCAAATCTGGTGTATAATTAGATATGATTATATTTAAGGAGTGTTGATGATATGCCATCTTTGATTTCAGGTTCTAATATTCAAAATTTATGCAGTCAACTTGCTGAAAATACCAGAATTGACTCTGCACTTTACGATAAATACCACGTAAAGAGGGGTCTGCGCAACAGTGACGGGACAGGCGTTGTTGCCGGTATCACTAATATCTGTAATGTTCACGGCTATGTGCTTAACGAGGGAGAAGTCGAGGCTATTCCCGGACAGCTTATTTACAGAGGCTACAACATAAACGACCTTGTGGCAAACGTTGAAGAAGAAAAACGTTTCGGATATGAGGAAACAGTTTTCCTGCTGCTTTTCGGACACCTCCCCACTGCAAAGGAACTTTCACATTTCATGTCATATATTTCACTCAAACGTGATTTGCCAAGCGGATTCATTGAGGATATGATTCTCAAAGCACCGTCAAAAAATATTATGAACAAATTGTCACGTTCAGTACTTGCGCTGTATTCATATGATGATGAGTGCGAAAACAAAGGGCTTGAAAACGAAATGCGTACAGCAGTAAGCCTTATTGCTAAACTTCCTATTATAATGACTGCCGCATATCAGGTTAAAAGACGGGCTTTTGATAACCAGAGCATGATTATGCACCCGATTAACTATGACGAAAATACAGCGCAGTGTATACTTTCTATGCTCAGACCCGACAGACAGTATTCCAATGACGAAGCCCAGATGCTTGACCGTCTGCTTATGCTTCAGGCTGAACACGGCGGCGGCAACAATTCCACATTTACGTGCCGTGTGCTTACGTCTTCCGGTACTGACCCGTATTCCGCTTATGCGTCTGCTATATGCTCCCTCAAAGGTCCACGCCACGGCGGCGCAAACATACAGGTTATAAATATGCTTGACAATTTCAAGGCTAATATAAAGCATTGGGACAACGAGGGCGAAGTTGCCGATTATATGCGTAAAGTTATCCGCAAAGAAGCAAATGACGGTTCTGGACTTATCTACGGAATGGGTCACGCTGTATATACAATCTCAGACCCGAGAGCAGTTATTTTAAAGAAAAAGGCTTTTGAACTCGCAAGAGGAAAAGAGATTGAAGCAGAATTTAAACTCCTTGAAACAGTTGAACGTCTTACACCGGAGATTTTTGCCGAAGTAAAAGGCAGTACAAAAACTATGTGCGCCAACGTCGATATGTATTCCGGACTTGTTTACAGAATGCTCGGCATTCCGGACGAACTCTTTACACCGCTTTTTGCGGTTGCAAGAATGGCAGGTTGGGCGGCTCACCGTATGGAAGAAATCCTTACCGGAAACAGAATTATCCGTCCGGCATACAAGGCTGTCGCCAGCCCAAAACAGTATATCAAATTATCCGAAAGAGAGTCCGGAAATTCTCAGGATAAATGAAAATTCTTAAATTACTGATTTTTCCGTTGGTGATGATGCTGACAGGGTGTGTATTCAGTTCAAGTATAGACAACCTTATGTCACCTCCTAAACTCAGCGTTGAACAGGAACAGATTTACAACGCCCTCACGAATGCAACGGGGACTTCAATAAGTCTTAAATATCCTAAATCCGGTAAATATCTGTCGGCTTTCATAATAGAGGACATTGACGGTGACGGCGGTAATGAAGCAGTTGTCTTTTATGAAAAAAACAGCATAGCTCTTGAAGAAAACACCCTCAGAATAAATGTTCTTGACCGTTCTGACGGTAAATGGCGTTCAGTATGCGACACTCCGGCAAAGGGTGCGGAAATTGAAAAGGTAATGATTTCAAAACTTGGTTCAGATGACCGCACCAACCTTATTATCGGAAGCAGTTTAATAAACCGTTCTGAAAAGAACGTTTCAATATACAGCTACATTGACGGAAATATTGTTGAGACTTTTTCGGAATCGTATTCGTTCATAGACGTTACCGACCTTGACAGAGACAATGAAAATGAATTTCTGCTGTTGTCGGGAGCTTCGTCAGGCGGTACGGCAACCGCTGAAGCTTACAAACTCAACGACAACGGAAAATATTACAGGTACAGTTGCAGGCTCAGCGGAAATTTCACGGAGTTTGACAGCATTAACTACGGAAAAATTGATGACGAAAGAACAGGTTTATATATAGACGCTGTAATGGGTACGGGACTTGTACAGACGGATATAATTTATATGGACGATGACGGTCTTAAAAAAGTATTCTCTACTTCTGAAGAATCCATGTCCACTTTAAGACCAATGGGCTGTACGTCATTTGACATTGACGGCGATGGTATTCTTGAAATTCCCATACAGACCATTGCTGACGGTTATGAAGAAGTTTCAGAAAGCGAACAGATGAAATTTACAGAATGGTTTTTTGTAGGAAGAAACAACAAGCTTGAAAAGAAATATTCTTCATACTACAGTATAAACGATGGTTATATATTTGTTTTTCCGGAAAAATGGGAGAACAACATTACAGTGAAACGTGACTCCATAAATGACGAAATAGTTTTCTGTTCGTATAAGGACGGGAAAACCGGTCGGGAACTGCTGAGGATTTATTTTGCAACAGACCAGCCGTCCATTGAGGACAGAATTTCCAATGGCTATATGTTTCTGGAAACCAAAGGCAATTCAGTATATCTTGCCTGTATACCGGCTCAAGGCGACAACACTGACGGACTGTCGGTTACAGAGGGAGATGTTGCCATAGGTTTCAGAGGTAGATAACGATTTATATAAAGGAGCTGAAAATAATTTGAAACGTATACTTATATGTGAGGACGAATCTACTATACGTGAATTTGTCGTCATAAACCTTAAACGTGCCGGTTATGACGTTGTTGACGTTGACTGCGGCGAGGCGGCTCTCAAAACTTTTGAAATGGAACACGGCAATTTTGACATCGTACTGCTCGACATTATGATGCCCGGAATTGACGGTTTTACAGTATGCAAGAAAATACGTGAAAAGAGTTCGACAATAGGCATAATAATGCTTACGGCACGTACTCAGGAAATGGACAAGGTAAGCGGTCTGATGATTGGGGCGGACGACTATATTACAAAACCTTTTTCACCGTCCGAACTTACCGCAAGGGTTGACGCTATTTACAGGCGTGTGTGCATGAGTTTCATAAAAAATGAAAAACAGTC
>CAMWRL010000145.1 GCA_947176685.1 uncultured Ruminococcus sp.
ATATATATAATTAAAAACATTCCGGCAAGCGTGCGGAAAATGATATTATTATGTATTTTGTGTTAACTTATAGTGAATTTTGTGACATAATTATATATGAATTGTAAAATCTGTTGAAAATCCTTTGTGTAAATCGCTATAAACGCTGTCGGAATATTGTTTAAAATGACAGAAATTGTTGCAAAAGGTGATTTTTTTTCGGATTTCACTTGACTGATACTCAAAAATAAGCTATAATAACTATAGTGTTAAATAATATTTTTGTTATTTGCACTCGTTTTGTTGTCTCCTTTCTTTTGTTCTACACATATTTATTTTGTATTTATCTGTGTTAGACAGGGTTGTTTGCCCTGTCTGTTTTTTTATCCCCTGCCGTGTGGCAGGGGATAATTTTCTGTTAAAATATATAATATATTACTCCGTACAGGACAGCCGCCGCCAGTCCGTAAAGTATAACTGGTCCTGCTATTGTGAATATCTTCGCACCTACTCCCAATATGAAGCCTTCGGACTTGGCTTCGATAGCGGACGAGCTTATGGCGTTGGAAAATCCTGTTATTGGTACAAGTGTACCTGCTCCGGCGTGTTTGGCAAGTCTTTCATACCAGCCGAATCCCGTACATACAGCACTTGCGGTCACAAGTATTATGGAAGTCCACGCACTTGCGGAAGTCCTGTCAAGACCTGCCGTTTCAAAAATCTGTAATAATATCTGTCCTATAACGCATATTCCGCCGCCTACTCCAAACGCTATACTTACATTTACCTTTGAATTGGACTTTGGTGAAGCCTGTTCTGTCATTTCGCTGTACATCTGTGGTGTTATGTTCATAAAATTCCGCCTCCTTTTGAGTATTATGTGCGGAAAAATATTTTTTATCCTACATTGTTATGACAAAACTTATGCTTTTGCTCTCAACGTTTTCAACGGATATTTTAAACTTATGCTTGTCTATGATTGATTTGGCTATTGCAAGTCCCAGACCATAACCGCCGATTGTCTGTCGTGTACGTGAGTCATCGCTCCTGTAGAATCTCTCGAAAATCTTGTCTTTTTCGCTGTCCTTTACGCCCGTGCCGGTGTTATATACGGACAATATTTTTCTGTCGTTCTGTTTTTTGAGAGTTACACGGACTATTCCGCCGTCATTGGAGTATTTAAGAGCATTGTCAATGAAAATCGCTGTCATTTGTTTTATATGCTGTTCACTTCCGTTTATTGTAATATTGTCCTCAACGTCTACTATAAATTTCTTGTTTGTCTCAAACGCCCTGCATTCAAACGGCAGTGCCGTGTTAGTGACAGCCTGACTTAAACTGAAGTCCGTGCATATAAAATTTGATGTATTGTTTTCAAGGCGTGTGAGACTTAACAGGTCATTTACAAGAAGATTCATTCTGTCGGTCTGGGACTTTATGTAGTTAAGCCATTTGTTTTCGCCTATTTCGCCCGACAGTACGTCAGCGTTTGCCGAAATTACTGTAAGCGGAGTTTTGAGTTCGTGACTTGCGTCCGAAATAAACTGTTTCTGTTTTTCAAAAGCCGCTTTGATAGGTTCAATGCTTTTTCTGCTGAGGAAATATCCCACAAACGATAATACAATAAGCGTCAGTGCGCCTATTATAATGGTAGTCCTTATGAACTGGTTCATAACTTTTTTTTCCTCGCTCTTGTCCGTGAGGGCAATAAGTGTACCATTATCTTTGGAGACTTCATAGAACTGATATGAATCCATCATACCGGTATTGTGCTTTTGTCTGAGGACTTCCGTAATATATGCCTGTGCGTTTTCGTCCGTGAGGTCGTCATTGTTCATACACGCAAGATAATTTCCGTTATTGTCTGCCATTATGACGAAAAAATCTATTGAACCGAAGTTTTTCGGAAACGGCTCATCTTTTTTGTGGTCAAAAATATCCCTGTCAGGTTTTTTGGACGGAGCGTCCGCAGACGTTGCAACGGTATTTGAAAGCTGTATTACTGAAAAATTTCTGTCCGTGTACGACTGCCGGAAAATATCATCACGTTTTCTGTCATAATCTTCATAGTTCCAGTTGTGAGGGTCACGCCAATAACTGAATCTGTTGTCATCATCTGGAAAATCTTCCGGAAAACGTTTGTCAGGCGGAAAGTCCGGCGGTCTGTCATCTTCGTTCCGGTCGGGCGGGTAAGGGTTGTCTTCGGTCGGCGGAATATCTTCTGTTGACGGTTCTTCCGGCTGGACTGTTTCTTCCTGAAAATACGTTTCGGGTTCAGGTTCGGGCAAATCTTCCGGTTCGGGTTCGGTATCCGGTTCTTCTATTTCGACAGCTTCTTCTGTTTCTTCTTCTGCCGGAGCTTCCGTTATTTGCTTCTCTGTAATTTCCTCAGTTTCGGCAGTTTCCGTTGTCGGTTCTGTCGTGGAATCCGTCACTGTCTGGACGGGTTTTTCCAGCGGCGGTTCGGAGCGTTTCGGTTCAAAGTCGTCCGGCGGTGTGAACGTGAATGTATTTGTTTTTTCGTCATATTCAGTGACAGACGCTATTTTTCGCAGTACTTCCCGTGACTCTCTCTGCATAAAACTCCTTGTCACGATATTTATTGAAGCCAGTACTATTATGAAAATCGCAAGCAGTATACTTGTTATTACTCCGAAAAGTTTAAGCTGTGCTTTTCTGAACATAAAAGCCCTCCTATTCCAGTGAGTAACCTATGCCACGAGCCGTTTTAATCTGTACGGGGGCGGACAATACGGCAATTTTTTTACGCAGAAAAGATATATATACTTCTATGTTGTTGTATTCAACATCACTTTCATAACCCCATATTTTTTCAATAATGCGTTCTTTCGGCAGAATGCGGTGAGGGTTTGAGATTAGCATTTCCATAATCTGGTACTCCTTGAGACTGAGTTTAACGTCGTTGCCGCCATAAATTATTGCACAAGTATTTTTGTTGAGTTCCAGACTGTTATACTCAAGCTTGTTGTCATCAACGATTTCACCTTTACGTCTGGTCATTGCCCGTACTCTTGCAAGAAGTTCGCCCGTTACGAAAGGTTTTGTTAAATAGTCGTCCGCACCGCAGTCAAGACCGTTTATTTTATCTTCGACTTCGCTTCTTGCGGTCAGCAGAAGCACGGGCGTATTGATTTTTTCTTTTCTGATGCTGCGGAGTATCTCAATTCCGTTCATTCGTGGAAGCATTATGTCAAGGATAATTCCGTCATAAATTCCCGTAAGGGCGTTGTCCAGACCGTCAATACCATCATAGACAGTATCTACCGTGTACATATTACGCCGGAGAATTTCCGTTAGTGCGTCCGCAAGCTGCATTTCGTCTTCAACTATGAGTAGTTTCATATAAAAACCTCCTTGTATTCTGTAAATATACATAATAACATATTTTCATTAAAATAATCTTAAATCATATTAAAAAGTCCCCGAAAAAAAACGGGAACTTTTTGGAATTATAACTGAGATTTCAGTTTTCTTAAGGTATAGCCTTCCTTGACTTTCAATGTACTTCTGTCTATTGCAAGTGCATAGTCCGGAATGTCCTTTGTAACGGTAGTTCCGGCGGCAGTGTATACGGCTTTTCCGAGTTTTACGGGTGCTATAAGGTTGGTGTTGCAGCCTATGAAGCACTTGTCACCGATTATGCAGCGGCTTTTTGCTATACCGTCATAGTTTACAGTAACTGTTCCTGCACCTATGTTTACTTTTTTGCCCACGTCGCTGTCGCCTATGTAGACAAGATGTGAAACGGCTGTCTTTTCGCCTATCACGGAATTTTTTATTTCCACGAAATCGCTTATATATGCACCTGTTTTTATATGGCTGTCCGGTCTGATATGTACATAGTGTTCTATAGTGACGTTATTTTCAACGACAGAATTATATACCTGTGAGGAGTCTATTTTTACATTGTCACCGACCGTGCAGTTTTCTATAACGGAGTTTGCACCGATAATGCAGTTGTTTCCGATTCTGGTCTTTCCACGGATTATTGTTGACGGCAGAATCTCCGTTCCTGTACCGATTTCAACGTCTCTTTCGATTATAATGCCGTCCGTACATGTAAATTCAACGCCGTTTGCAAGATGCTTTTCTATAACCATCATTCTTGCATAAGTATTGAGGTTCAGCAAGTCTTTCCTGTCGTTTGCGCCCTTGATTATGTCGGGATTTCCGGACTTGTAAGCACCGGCATTTTTTCCTTCGGAAATGGCTATGGAAATAGTGTCTGTAAGATAGTACTCTTTCTGGACGTTGTTGTTGGTTATCTTGTCGAGCAGCGTTATCAGGTCGGCGGTTTTAAACCAGTATGCGCCGGAGTTTACTTCCTTTATACTGCGCTGTTCTTCGGAAGCGTCTTTCTGTTCAACAATACCGCTGATGCCTTTTTCAGTGCGGATAATACGTCCGTAGCCGTAAGGGTTTTCAAGGTCTGCCGTGATGACTGTTACTGAATTGTTGTTTTCGCAGTGGTATGCAAGAGAATTTTTAATAGTTTCCTCGTCAATGAAAGGTGCGTCGCCGTTAAGTACAAGGGTATTCCCGGACTCGTCCTCTTTCAGGAAAGGTACAGCCTGCATTACGGCGTGACCTGTGCCAAGACGTTCAGCCTGTAAGACGGTTTTACAGCGACCGTTGAGATACCCGTCAATCATTTCGCCCCTGAAACCCTTGACAACACATATGTCATTTATTTCGGACTTTTCACACGCCGATACTACCCATTCAAGCATTGGTTCGCCCAGTACTTTGAAAAGCGGTTTAGGCATATCGGCTTTCATACGCTTGCCCTGTCCACCTGCAAGAATTATTGCTTTATTCATGTTTATTCCCCCTTGATTAGTATATAATTTTTATACCTAAATTATTTAGTTTTCTTATGACATCTATTCTGAAACGATTATCAGTTTGTTTGATTATTCCTTTAGAGTTATGTATTTTATTACCCTTTA
>CAMWRL010000146.1 GCA_947176685.1 uncultured Ruminococcus sp.
ACAGCCATTGCCAGACAAACCGTTGTAAGCAGATACGCAAAATACTGTGATGCGTCCTGAACTATTGCTATTATAAAAACTCCGGCAAGTATCATAAACGCAAGAGCTGTTATATTTGCCTGCGGAAAAACGAATTTTTTCTGAAATTCCGTATATCCGTCACGGAATATCTCAAACGGTATTGTATATTCCCTTTCAAATCTGTAATTATTTTCCGTCATATGTCCAAATCCTGCGCAAATTTTGCATTTGCTTCTATGAAATTACGTCTCGGCTCTACCTTGTCGCCCATAAGCACTGTAAATACTTCGTCAGCCCTGAGTGCATCTTCCATTGAGATTTTTACGATTGTACGTGTTTCGGGATTCATTGTGGTTTCCCACAACTGCTCGGGGTCCATTTCACCCAGACCCTTGTAACGCTGTACTTCAACTTTGTACCTGCCGCCGTCCGAAAGCTCGTCAATATATTTGTCACGTTCTGCTTCTGAAAACGCATAGTATATTTTCTTGTTTCTCTCAACACGGAAAAGCGGCGGCTGTGCGATATATACATTGCCGTTCGTTATTAGAGGACGCATATAACGGAAAAAGAACGTCAACAGCAATGCCCTTATGTGCATACCGTCAACATCGGCATCCGCCATAATTATTACTTTTCCGTAACGCAGTTTTTCTATGTTGAAATCCTCTCCGATACCAGTACCCAGTGCAGATACTACCGGTTCAAGTTTGTCGTTTCCGTAAATGCGGTCTATACGTGCTTTTTCAACGTTGAGCATTTTTCCCCACAACGGCAGTATTGCCTGATAACGTCTGTCACGCCCCTGTTTTGCCGAACCTCCGGCGGAATCACCCTCGACAATGTAAACTTCCGTATAACGGTTGTCACGTTCCGAACAGTCGGCAAGTTTTTCCGGCATTGCGGACTTTCCGAATGCGTTTTTATTTCTTTCGGCTTCCCTTGCACGGCGTGCGGCTTCACGGGCTTTGAGTGCGGACAGGCTTTTTTCAAAAATCATCTTTGCAATGTCCGGATTCTCTTCAAGGAAATTCATAAGTTTTTCCTGCACGAGTTTTTCAATAAACGGTTTCACTTCCGGATTTACAAGTCTCACTTTTGTCTGAGCCTCAAACTCACATTCAGTAAGCCTTACGGAAATTATTGCAGTAAGTCCCTCACGTATATCATCGCCGCCGAGTTTTTCCTTATCTTTCAAAAGCCCCATTTTTCTGCCGTATTCGTTCACGGTTTTTGTTATTGCATTCTTGAAACCCGTTTCATGTGAACCGCCGTCTTTGGTATAGATATTGTTTGCAAAAGAAAGGACAATTTCGTTATAGCTGTCGTTGTACTGGAGAGCTATCTCCGCTGACATATCGCCATTTGCTTCGAAAAAATAAATAACATCTCCGCTGAGACTTTCCAGACCTCTTACGGTGTGGATATATTCAACAAACTGTCTTATACCGTTCTCATAATGCATAACTTCGCTTCTGATGTCTTCGGGGTCACGGCTGTCCGTGAAAGTTATTTTCAATCCCTGCATTAAAAATGCCTGTTCACGCAGTCTTTTCAGAAGCGTTTCACGGTTATAGACGGTTGTTTCAAAAATTTCGTCATCTGCCTTGAAAGTTACGCTTGTGCCTGTTCTGTCAGCAGTTCCGATTTTTTTCAAAGGTTCGGAATACTTGCCTCTTTCAAATCTCTGAAACCATATGTCTTTTCCGTCATATACGGTAAGTTCAAGCCACTCTGACAAAGCGTTTACCGCTGACGCACCTACGCCGTGAAGTCCTCCCGACACCTTATAGCCGCCGCCGCCGAATTTACCTCCGGCGTGCAGGACTGTATATACTACCGTTGCCGCTGAAATGCCCTCTTTCTGGTGTATTCCCGTGGGAATACCTCGACCGTTGTCTGATACACGAATGACGTCGCCTTCCATAAGTTCAACTGTTATTTCCGTGCAGTATCCGGCAAGTGCTTCATCAATTGAGTTATCCACTATTTCGTAGACAAGGTGATGCAGACCGCCTTCACCTGTTGAACCGATATACATTGACGGACGTTTCCGGACTGCTTCAAGTCCCTCAAGTACCTGTATGTCGTTTTCGTCATAATTGTTATTCTGCTGACTCATGAATTTACCTCCGATTTTTTTATAAATATCTGTCAAGAGAAATTCTGTAATAATCTTCGTTGTCGTACCTGTATATCTGAAATCCGCTGTCATATTTTTCTGTTCTGAATCTTTCAGGGTTGCAGCTTCTGTTGAATATCGATTATTTCAAGAGTTATATTATAATTTTTGTCATTTTTCAGGACTCCGGCGTGTACTGACTGATTGTTTCCGGTCGTGTATGAAAAATCCATATTGTCGTATTTCTGCATTGTCAAATTATTGATATTTTCCGTCACGAATTTATCGAAGTCGTCTGTTTCAAGACAAAGGCGGTATAAATATTCCTTTCCGGACTTTGGCTGCCGGTAATCAGATTCCGACAGTTCAAATTCACGGAGCTTTATGTTGTCCGTGACGGTTATACCGAATATTTCCTGCATCCGTAGCTTTCTTTTTTCTGTAAACAGTTTATAATGCGGACGGTCACACGCAATAAACAATACTCCGGCTGTCAGCATAACCATTGCAGACAGTATCACGGAAACTTTCATAAATTTTGTCACAATATTACTATTTTTTTCTGCCAATAATATAACCTCCCAGTCTTTTTTTTTATAAATATCTGTCAAGAGAAATTCTGTAATAATCTTCGTTGTCACATTTTTCTGTTACTGTACCGTTTATGTTTCCTGTCATCTTAATTTCTTGTGTGTAAAGTAATGCTGTAATAATCTTTGCTGTCTCTTTTTTCAATGTCAGCAAATACTTCCTCATTGTATCTTCCTTTGTAACTAAAATTACCATTTTCATATTTTTCTGTTATTGTGCCTTTTATGTTTTCTGTCATGAATTTTTCAAGGTTGTATGTGCGCAGACGGAGACTAAATGTCATATTCGCAAGCATTCCATCTTCTTTGTAGTCACAGAGTTTTATATTATCTGTAAGCTGTATACTGTAAATATCCTGCATTTTTGCCCTGCGGTTGTCCGTAAACCAGACGTAATGTGTATTATGCAGGAACAGCAATATTACAATTCCGTACAACGTTATTGCAACCGTAAAAAGTATTGCAAGGGCTTTAAAGAATTTTATCAGAAAATTACTATTTTTTTCTGCCAATAATATAACCTCCCAGTCTTTTCCGGAGAGTGTACGCCGACAACTGCGAAATATATAATTTTTCCCTGCCGTCCCTTACGGTGATAATAAAACTTTTCGGCATTTCGTAGGTTGTATAGACGCATAAATGATTCTTTTCAGCGTATTCAAGAAGTTTTTTTGTACACTTTCCGACAGTGGTATTTTCAATGTCAAATATTCCCACGACGTCACGGGTGTCTACAGAATGATTATTCCCGATATGAAGATACATTTTTCAGTCCTCCACGATTTTTCCGCCGTCTATGCGGATAATTTTTCCCTTTATCTCCGGAAGCAGTGCGCTTTCGTTGCAGGTGGTTATAAATACCTGCATATCCCTGATTATGTCGAATATGAATTTCTGTCTGTTTTCGTCAAGTTCGCCCATTACGTCATCAAGGAAAATAACCGGAGAATCATCGGACTTTTTCCGGAATATTTCCGCCTGTGCAAGCTTCATAACAAGAGCAGTACTTTTCACCTGTCCCTGCGAACCGTATTCACGAACATTAAGACCGTTGATTTTTATTAAAATTTCGTCCCTGTTGACTCCGGTATGCGTTGAACCTGTCCGTATATCATATCCGGACGATTCCTGCAATTTCCTGAAATATATATCAGCTGCATTTCCGTCCGGCGGTTTTTCAAAGTCTTCCGGCTTGTAAACACTGGACTTGTATTCAAGTTCAAGTTTTTCAGTACCGCCTGACAGCGTGCAGTAAAGTCTGCTGCATATTTCGTTTATCTGACGGACATAATTATTTCGCATATATGAAATAAATGCACCCTCAGACGCCGCCTGCCTGTCCCATATTTCCAAGGATTCTGCTTTTGCATGACCGTTCATAATTTCCTTGAGGAGGGCGTTGCGGTGATTCATAATCGTGTTGTGCCTGTTGATATGCGAAACAGACACCGGATTCAGTTGTGAAGCCGCCATATCTATGAAATTACGGCGTTTTTCCGGAGAGCCTTTTATAATTTCAACGTCGTCCGGTATGAACACTATGCACTTGAAAACGTCAAATAATGCCTTTGTACCTTTCTGCCTTACGCCGTTAAGGAAGATGTTTTTTGTACTGTTTACGCCCTTTGTCATTTCGATTTGAATTTTCTGTTCCCTTATGCTGTCACGGACTTTTATTCCGACCGACATTCTGCTGCCGCTGAGGTTTATATAATCCTTTTCTTTCGACGAACGGAAACTCTTACAGCCGGACATTATCCAGACTGCTTCAAGAAGATTTGTTTTTCCCTGTGCGTTCTGACCGGAAATTATATTATACTTCGGGTCAGGTTCAAACGACACTCCGGACAGATTCCTGAAACCGTCAATTTCTGCATAAGTTACAAGCATTTCAGCCACCTCATAACCAATTCAATTTTTTCGGACAATCGTCATACAGCCGCTTCACAGCCCGTATAAGCCGCCTGTGGTTTCGGGAGTATAATTTTACTCCGGACACTCCACACCCCTCTTAAACGCCATTCTGGACGCTCTGGGAGGGTATGTCAGATTCAATACGCATTTCAAACAGTCGCCGTACAGCCTGCTGACAGCTCGTATAAGCCCTTTCCGGTGTCGGGAGTATAATTTCACTCCGGACGGTCTGCACCCCTCTTAAACGCCATTCTGGACGCTCTGGGAGGGTATGTCAGATTCAATAC
>CAMWRL010000147.1 GCA_947176685.1 uncultured Ruminococcus sp.
ATACAGTAGGAAAGGAATTTGGTTCTTTATGCCATAGCTCCCGAAACGATTGTAGCTGTCGTTGCGCAGAAGACGAGGTTGAATACAAAGTTTGAAAAATCAAAGTTGTCGTATGATGTGAAAATGTCAAATCCGGGTTTGCCGATAAGTCCGCATACGTCCTCACCGAGCAGAAGTCCGAAACCTATCAGGATAAAAACAACTGTACCTATACAGAAGTCCATAAGGTTCTTCATAATGATGTTGCCGGCGTTCTTAGCTCTTGTGAAGCCCGTTTCAACCATTGCAAATCCTGCCTGCATAAAGAACACAAGCGATACCGCAATCAAGAACCATACACCAAATACAGTTTCATTTGTCTGGTCATTGACCATTTCGAGAATTTTTTCAACTGATTCTGTCATTGTTACTACCTCCAGTTAAAATTACAAAAGGGTGTACGATACTCCGAAAGCTTCCGGAACATCATACACCCCTTTGTGTATGGAATCATATAAACAAAAAAGAGACTAAGAAACTTTTATCAAGTTCTCAGCCCCTTTGCTGTTCACAATGACAGTATATACCCAAAATCCTTTTTTGTCAATAGGTTTCAGCAACTTTCGGCAGGTTGCATATATTTGCATAAGCTAACACGAAATTAAAAGTCCTGTTTTCACAAAACCGTATTTTTCAGAAAATTTACTCTTGACTTTTTTCAATGTTCATGTTAGTATATTATCAGGAACAAGGACGTTCATTACGGGTTTTCTATGCCTGTACGGACGTTCTTTTTATTTTTAGGTCGGTTCAATGGCGAACCCTCCGGAAAGGCGTGAAACATTTATGGATAACTTCAGAACAGAAATACCGTTTCAGCAGCGGGGACTATACAGCCCGAAGTTTGAACACGACAACTGCGGTATAGGTGCAGTTGTAAATATAAAGGGTTTAAAGTCAAGGGACGTTGTTGAAAACGCTCTCGGAATCGTGGAAAAGCTTGAACACCGTGCAGGCAAGGACGCAGAAGGCAAAACCGGTGACGGCGTTGGTATACTGGTGCAGATACCGCACGGCTTCTTTAAAAAGGAAACTGAAAAACTTGGTTTTGACATAGGTACAGACGGCGATTACGGCGTGGGAATGTTCTTTTTCCCTCAGAACGAACTCAAACGCAATCAGGCTAAAAAAATGTTTGAGATTATTATAAAAAGAAATGGTATGGAGTTTCTCGGCTGGAGAAAAGTACCGTCCGTGCCGTCAGTGCTGGGACAGAAAGCCATTGACAGTATGCCGTATATAATGCAGGGGTTCGTGAAACGTCCTGACGGCTGTACAAAGGGTCTGGATTTTGACAGAAAGCTTTTTGTTGCAAGACGCATATTTGAACAGTCCAACGAAAATACATATGTTGTATCGCTGTCAAGCCGTACTATAGTCTATAAGGGTATGTTTCTTGTTGACGAACTCAGAAAATTCTACTGCGATTTGCAGGACAGTGATTTTACTTCCGCTATTGCAATGGTTCATTCACGTTTTTCTACTAACACAAATCCGAGCTGGCAGAAGGCTCATCCCAACCGCTTCATAGTACACAACGGCGAAATCAATACCATTACCGGCAACGCTGACAAAATGCTTGCCCGTGAGGAAACTATGTCCTGTGAAGCACTGAGGGAGGATATGCATAAGATTCTTCCGGCTATCAATATAGAGGGTTCGGACTCCGCAAGGCTCGACAATGCACTGGAATTTATGGTAATGTCCGGTATGCCGCTGCCGCTTGCCGTAATGATAACCATTCCCGAACCGTGGAAAAATAACCGCACAATTTCCAAAGAAAAGTACGATTTTTACCAGTACTACGCCACTATGATGGAACCGTGGGACGGTCCTGCATCAATACTTTTTTCGGACGGCGATATTATGGGTGCTGTCCTTGACAGAAACGGTCTCCGTCCGTCAAGATACGTTATCACAAATGACGGATTTTTAATACTTTCGTCCGAAACAGGCTGTATAGATATTCCGCCCGAAAAGATAATAAAAAAAGACCGTCTGCGTCCCGGAAAAATGCTCCTTGCGGACACAAAGCAGGGCAGACTTATTGACGACAATGAAATAAAAAGCTTCTACGCATCGCAAAAACCTTACGGCGAATGGCTGGACGCAAATTTAGTACGTCTGCACGATTTGCATATTCCAAACAGAAACGTCCGCACGTACTCCCACGAGGAACTCGTAAAACTCCAGAAAGCTTTTGGTTACTCCTACGAAAATATCAGAACCAGTATTCTGCCTATGGCTGAAAACGGTTCAGAACCAATTGCTTCTATGGGTTCGGACGTTCCCCTGCCGCCTCTTGATACCGAAAATATTCCCCTTTTCAACTATTTCAGACAGCTTTTCGCTCAGGTCACCAATCCGCCGTTTGACGCTATCCGTGAAGAAATCGTTACCGATACAAGCGTTTATATAGGTGAGGACGGCAATATACTTGAGGAAAAACCCGAAAACTGTCACGTACTGAAAATCGAAAACCCCATACTTACAAATACTGATATGCTCAAAATCAAGAGTATGAAAGTAAAGGGACTTAAAACGGCAGTTATTCCGATAACCTACTATATGGGTACTCCCCTTGAAAGAGCTATTGAAAGGCTTTTCATAGAAGCAGACAAGGCTTACCGTGACGGCGCAAATATACTTATACTTTCAGACCGTGACGTTGACGAATATCACACTCCTATACCGTCACTGCTTGCGGTATCGGCATTGCAGCAGCATCTTGTCTCAACTAAAAAACGTACCGCAGTTGCGATGATTCTCGAAAGTGCCGAACCCCGTGAAGTACATCACTTTGCAACACTTCTGGGTTATGGTGCGTGCGCCGTAAACCCGTATCTTGCACTTGAAACTATCCGTGACCTTATAAATACCGGTATGCTTGACAAGGACTTCTACGCAGCCGAAACCGACTACAATAACGCTGTACTTCACGGTATTGTAAAAATCGCTTCAAAAATGGGTATTTCAACTATACAGTCGTATCAGGGTTCAAAGCTCTTTGAGGCTGTCGGCATATCCCACGAAGTTACAGAAAAGTATTTCAAAGATACAGTCAGCCGTATCGGCGGCATAACTCTTGACGACATAAGCCGTCAGACAGAATCGCTTCATAATTCTGCATTCGACCCGCTGGGACTCTCCGTCAACAACAGTCTTGAAAGTTCCGGAAGTCACAAGCTCCGCAGCGGTAAAAGCAGTCACCTTTATACGCCCGAAACCATTCATCTGCTTCAGGAATCAACACGCAAGGGCGATTACAGTATATATAAAAAGTATTCCGAATGTCTCTCCCGTGAGGACAATAACCTTACTTTAAGAAGTCTGCTGGATTTCAATTTTGACGAAAACGGCGGTATTCCTATTGAAGAGGTTGAAAGCGTTGACAGTATTTGCAGACGTTTCAAGACCGGTGCTATGTCATACGGCTCAATCTCTCAGGAGGCACACGAATGTATGGCAGTCGCTATGAACCGTATCGGCGGCAAGTCAAACTCAGGCGAGGGCGGCGAAAGTCCCGAACGTCTTAAATCCGACAGGTGTTCCGCTATTAAACAGGTAGCTTCCGGACGTTTCGGCGTCACAAGCGAGTATCTTGTATCAGCAAAGGAAATTCAGATTAAAATGGCTCAGGGTGCTAAACCCGGTGAAGGCGGTCACTTACCGTCAGGAAAAGTCTATCCGTGGATTGCAAAAACCCGTCACTCAACCGCAGGCGTAGGACTTATTTCACCGCCTCCGCACCACGATATATACTCTATAGAAGATTTGGCACAGCTTATTTATGACCTCAAAAACGCCAACGAAAATGCCCGTATTTCCGTGAAACTCGTTTCAGAAGCAGGTGTCGGAACGGTTGCGGCAGGCGTTGCAAAAGCCGGTGCGCAGGTTATACTTATTTCCGGTTATGACGGCGGTACGGGTGCAGCTCCGAAAAGCTCAATCTATAACGCCGGACTTCCGTGGGAGCTTGGTCTTGCCGAAGCTCACCAGACGCTTATTATGAACGGTCTGCGTTCCCGTGTTGTGATAGAAACAGACGGTAAACTTATGACCGGACGTGACGTATTGGTTGCGTGTCTGCTCGGTGCGGAAGAATTTGGTTTTGCTACTGCTCCGCTTGTAACTATGGGCTGCGTAATGATGAGAGTCTGCAATCTTGATACTTGTCCTATGGGCATAGCTACTCAGAATCCTGAACTCAGAAAGCGTTTTCAGGGCAAGCCGGAGTATATTATAAACTTTATGCGTTTCGTTGCTCAGGAACTCCGTGAATATATGGCTAAACTCGGTATCCGTACTGTTGACGAACTTGTCGGACGTACAGACCTGCTCCGTAAGAAAGACACTCCGGAAAGCCGTAAAATTGACTTCTCCAATATTCTTTATAATACAGAATCAGATGACGGACATTCATTCAATCCGGAAGACGCTTATGACTTCGGACTTGATGATACAGTCGATAAAAAAGTCCTTATGAAAAAACTCGGCACTGCCCTGAAGTCGAGAACAAAGAAAACTATTGACATAAATGTTATAAATACAGACCGTGCATTGGGTACTCTTTTCGGTGCTGAAATAACACGCCGTTATGGTGATAACGTTCTTGATGACGATACTTTCAGGGTAAGATGCACCGGAAGCGGCGGACAGAGTTTCGGAGCATTCATTCCAAAGGGTCTCACCCTTGAACTCCACGGCGACAGTAACGACTATTTCGGTAAAGGTCTTTCGGGCGGTAAACTGATTCTCTGTCCTCCCGAAAAGTCCGGTTTCAGTGCCGAGGAAAATATCATTGTCGGCAACGTTGCACTGTACGGTGCTACTTCCGGAAAAGCTTTCATTAACGGTATCGCCGGAGAACGTTTCTGCGTAAGAAATTCCGGTGC
>CAMWRL010000148.1 GCA_947176685.1 uncultured Ruminococcus sp.
ATTATTTTCTTTGCGTTTACTTTTATATCATGTGAAAGTCATGAAGACAGAAAGGAACGTCAAAAAAACGAAAAAACTGCTCTCGAATATTCATGTAAATATATAGAAGAAAAGTACAATTTTAAACCTAAAATAATAAAATATGAATCAGATTATCAACAACAAATATACGGTAGAATGTATTTTCCACGGTTACTCGTTGAAATGTCATATAATAACCGTGAATTTCTAACATACATCAATTACGATGGAACAAATGCACATGATTCATATCAGCATGAAGATATTAAAGCGGCCCTAAGCAACACAATTAATGAACAAATAAGCGGTCTAAAAGATTTAGATTTATTTGCATCACATGACATTCATTCTAATACTTATTATCATGATTTTCATGATTGTCTATGCAGTACATATTTTGATGGCACCAACCTTGATTCAGTTCTAAGTGAGTGCTGTGCTTACTATACAGCATACTATGTAAACAAGAATTTTCCCAGTCTTGATATACTTCCTTTTAGTGATAGTATCATCGGTTCTTTTGTTTCATATCGTTCAGAAGAAGCAATGAAGCGGTTTCCAAATCTTAATCCGGAAAATCATTTTGAAGATGTAAAAGTCGCACCATATGTTGAATGTATGCAAAATACCAATGGATATCATACTCACTTCAATTTAAATCATTTCGATATGATTGATTATATTAGCTTCGATGTATCAACTTATAATCCAAGAATCAATATGACTTTAAATCGACTTGATAAGCCATATGAACTGAAAAGTATTTCCAAAGTACCACCGCTTAAGGATGCCCATGCGAAGTTTGATGATTTAACCGACACATATATGATTGAGGCAGATACTGACATTAATTTGTTTGTGTATTTTCCAATAGATGATAGCTTATATACAGAAAGTGAACTTTTACTCAGATATATGGTAGATAATATAGAAACTGATGGAACCAAATTATTCACCGATTCAATTGACATCCGTGGTGATTATGCCGTTGCATACGTGACTCTTAAGAAAAATTCGACATTAACATTTTGTCTTGCAAGTATAAAAGAGACTCTGCCTACTGAACAGTAATTGGGTAAAGTTTTTTCAATGAACATCTTTAAATTTCCCTTTAACACAGTTGCAAATTCAGATTTATGCGAATAAACAAATAATTAAAATAAGCCCAAAAGCAGTTGAAAAACTACTTTCGGGCATTACTTCTATATGAGTATCGACCTTAAAGAGAACATTTTAAATATCAGACCTGCTCCGGAACAGTTTTCTTTTTGCGGCTGTCAAGGCACAGCATTACAAAAAATACTGCTCCTATGATAATAGACCCTGAAACAAACACCATAAAAAAATTATATCCGTACTGACCGCCTTCATTTGCTTTATCCAAGACTTTCTGCGGTACAAGAAAATTATGTATCTGTATTACATCAAACGCTGTATGGGCTATCGCTGACGGATAGGCGGATTTGGTTTTTTTAGTGAGCCAAGTCAGAAATGAACCCATAAAGATACACATAAGGCACATTCCGGCATATCCTGCGTACGGAAAGAATTTATATCCCGTACCGAAATTGAAACCGGTCTTTATCAGTGGAGCGTGCCACATTCCCCATATTATTCCGCTGACTATAAGGGCAAGCGGCGTTGGCATAAGGGTTTCAAGCTTCGGCGTGAGATACGCTCTCCAGCCGTATTCCTCGCCCAGACAGATATAAAACAAAAAAAACGAAGTACTTATATTAATAAGTATAGCTAATATAAATTCATCAGCGTTGCCGTATATAATGCAGTCCTTTATGTCGTAGCCATCCGCAAAGCAGACTATAAGTATTATGGTTGAGATTATAAACATTAAAAACGGTATTCCGAACGACATAAGATAATATTTTATATTTCCTCTGATGTTTGCCGGAAGCATAAGCTCTTTTACAGTAGCTTTTTCACGGGTGATAACTCTTGTAAGAATATGTGCCGCCATAGGAGTACACATAGTAAAAAGACTGTTGCGGTAAACATTGTCAGGAAATAATTTCAGTAAAACTATAGCAAAGAGGTTGGCAAGAAAAGTGAATATTATAACTCTCAGCCAGTCCAGAGCTTTTTTATTCTTCAAAATTCTCAGTTCCTTTCAGATAGAGTCTGCACGATATTCTGTATGACAGATAAAAGGCAGTCATTGATACGAACGGTAATATTGCATAGAAAATTTCAAAAGCCTTTGCGCCGCCGTCCATAGCCTTGAAAAACCATTCATAAAAGTCGTCCATAGTGCCGAAGTGCGACAGGTCGCCGAAAAGTAAGTATATTCCGACCACAAGCACCCCGATTACCAAAATTCCGGCTTTATAGTAAGCTCCGATTGAACCGAAACGCACTAAAAACGGTATTTCAAAAGCTAAAAGAAATATCTGTATATAGAATAATAACGATATTAAAAGCAGAAGATTCGTTCCGTCAAAAACCAGACAGTTGATGGCATCAAATACAGATGATATGAAAACAGTTGAAAGTGCTATTATCATCACAAACCAGTATTTAGCCTCTATGTGTTTTTTTAACATAGGCGTTGACGATATGAAGTAAGCCCAGCTTTTTCTTTCATTACTTTGGAAGATGTTGCTGGCAAAAGAGCCTGTAATAATAAAAAAGAGTGGAAAAATCAGAATCCCGTACAACTGTACAAAATCACCGGCAAGGTCAGCGTCTTCGGAATCAAGAACATTCGGCAGAAGAAACATTATACCGCAGTACATAACTATACCCAGCATCATGAAAATGCTTTTTTTATTGATGATAAAGTCCTTGTAAATAAGTCCGCCCATTATTTTTCCCTCCTGTCAAGAATTTTTTTAGTCAGAAGATATTCAAGTGCGAATATTCCCACTATCAGAAACGGCACTAATATGACAAACACGTCCAGAATATTTTTGAGTTTATCCGCAAAGCTGTCAAGGAATGCGTCCATTGCCGACATATCTCCGTTTTCAATATCAACATTGTATTTTTTAATAGCATTGCCAATATATACGGCTATACCCAGACCGCTTGCCATAAATATAACTGTAAATATCAGACTTGTCACTGTCTGGGTGAGAGTGATATTCTTGAATTTATATGTTAAAATCTGCTCCAGTGCGGTTGAAAGACAGGTCACAAACATCAATATTGTCATTATTTTGAAATTAAACACATCAAACTTCCTGTCACAAAGCGGACAGCATATCAGGAAGTTTATAATACTGATAACTACCGATATAAGATAACCGCCCATTGTCATACAGGTTTTGTGAAGTGCCATTTCTTTTGATGTTATCGGAAATGTATATGAAAACTTAGACCAGCCGCTTGCATTGTCCGAAACGATAATTTCCGGAGTTTCCGAAAATGACAGTATCAGTATCAGAGGCGTTGCAAGGGTAAACATATAATATGTAACAATATCCATACCATTGAAAACTTCTTCGTCCACATTTGCAAGATTGCCGAAACGCATACTCATACGAATCAGTATTCCTATAAAGAGCATTGCAATATATACAACGATTCCCACTATATAACGCTTGCGGTTAAGGTACACTTCACGGTAAATGAGACCTTTGCGCATTATGACCACTCTCCTTTCTGCCGGTTGACGTAGTAGAGCATTATTTCCTCAAGGTCTGCCTTTTCAGTCATAAGTCCGGAATATTTCTTTTGTGCCGCCTGAACGTCATCAACCATAACCGATACCCCGAAGTCGTTTATTCTTGCACTTATGAAGTCGCTCCGGTCTATTTTTGAGTAGTCCTCACGGGTACACTTTATAAGTCCGTGACTTTCAAGAATATCGTCCTTGTAACCAGTGAGCAGGATTTTGCCCTTGTCAATAAATGTAACGCTGTCGGCAATCTTTTCCAAATCGGACGTTATGTGCGATGACATAAGAATGCTGTTGTTTTCGTCCTGAAGATACTCCAGAAATATATCAAGGATTTCGTTTCTTACAACGGGGTCAAGACCCGTTGTAGCTTCGTCCATAACAAGAAGTTTTGCGTTGTGGGACAGTGCAATGGCTATCTGGAGTTTCATTTTCATACCTTTTGAAAACTGTCCGATTTTCTTTTTCACGGGCAGTCCGAAACGCTCCACATAACCGAAGAAAACAGATTCGTCCCATTTACTGAAAATATCCCTCATAATGATATTGATATTTTTTATGTTAAGTGCGTCGTGTACGGGAAGTGCGTCAAAAACTACAGCGATATTTTCCTTTATTTCGATTTCGTTTTCAACGTTGTCAAGTCCGAAAATCTTTATATTTCCGCTGTCCTTTGAAATGATGTTGAGAATGGACTTGATAGTAGTGGTTTTGCCTGCGCCGTTCTGTCCGATAAAGCCCATTATACTGCCTTTCGGCACATTGAATGTAACGTTGTCCAGCGTGAAGCCGTCATACTCTTTAGTAAGACCGCTGATTTCTATAGCGTTTTCGTAATCATTCATTTAAGTTACCTCCATAAATTATATCAAGAATTTCTTTCATTTCCTCAAGAGAAACTCCAACTTGTTTAGCCTTTTCGCAGGCTTGGGACAATAGTTCTTCAGTTTGGCGCAGATACTCCTCACGCATAAGCTCGGTATTCTGTCGCCGCACAAAACTGCCTTTTCCGGTATATGACTCAATAAAACCGTCACGTTCGAGTTCCTCGTAGGCACGTTTGGTAGTAATGACGCTTATGTGAAGCGCAAGTGCAAGCGACCTCATAGACGGCAAAGCATCACCCTCTTTCAAAGTGCCGTTGAGTATCTGCTCCTTTACCTGACGGGAAATCTGTTCGTAAATTGGTTCGTTTGCTGAGTTGGCAATAATAATGTTCATATTCACACCTCAAAATTGTATATATACAATATATACAT
>CAMWRL010000149.1 GCA_947176685.1 uncultured Ruminococcus sp.
GGGAACGGTCTCAAGAATTAGTCTACTTGTTTATTTTTAATATATTTAAAAATGGAAGTCTTTATGACCTCCCGAAGTTATTACTGATATTTTTTTGAGCTGAGGATTTTTACAGAATTAAATATCAGGAGCATTGCCGTGCCGGATTTCACAAATACAGCGTCCGGAGTCTCCGGTGCAGTATCTGAAACAGTTTGTCAATTTTTTCAGAAAATTATCTTTATTTTTTTCAGAAAATATGATATAATAATATCAGAAGCAGTTTTGTTAACCAAGGTTAACAGATTTCAGAAAAATCTTATCCGGATTTTTTGGCTTAAAACAGCCTTTTACAGCTTTCCGGAAAATTTTTCGGATTTTTTTGAAAAAATTTCGTCTTTTTCGGCTCTTAAAATCACTTATATATGAAAAGCTTTTCATATACTAAACCCTTACCGAAAGGAGTGACGGACTTTGACTGTCGATTCTAAAATTTATTCCGGAGGTGACGGTAAAATTTCAGCATTATTAAATCCATACGAACAGAACAGATATTACGACATATCAGTTGAAAACGTCAATGAACTTATTGCCGGCTGTTCGGAGTCCAAAGACAAACTGGAAAAACTTTATACAATGTTCAAGGACAGCGTATTTGCGGTTGCTTTCGGAATAACTTCGGATTACCACCTTGCTGAAGACTGCGTTACCGAAACTTTCGTGAGACTTACACAGGTAAAACGTTTTTCCGCAAAAAAAGGAGACGGCAAAGGGTTTATACTAACTATCGCCCGCAACGTTGCACTCGAACTTCGCCGCAGATACAAAAGAGAAAATGAAAGTTCTGATATATATATCAAGAACTACGGCGAAGCTGACAAGACTGTCGAAAACAGTATTTATATAAATCAGCTTCTTGAACACCTCAATGACAGACAACGACAGGTTGTTGTATTGAAATGCTGTTCGGAACTGACTTTCAAGGAGATTGCAAAAATAATGAAATGCCCTGAAACTACGGTAAAATCAAGGTACAAAAAAGCTATGGCTATCTTACAGGAAAAGGCAGGTGCTGACAAGTGAAAAAAAATAATCCTGAAATAAATCAGGACTTTGAAAAGTTACTCAAAGACAGAATGAATGAACTTTCCTCATCAGTGGATTGCTTTGACAGAATTTCCGCAAAGGCTTTTCCGGAAAAAAATCCGGATTTTTCCGAAAGCGGATTCACCGTATGCGACCTTGAAAATGTTACCGGAAAATCCAGAAAGCCCCTGTTTCTGAAATGGACAGCAATAGCGGCTGCCTGCGCTGTGTGTGCCGTGATTATTCCGAAAACTGCGTTTTTCAGTAATCTTGTGGCAAGTATGGGAAAAAGTCCCAAAAAAATCTACTCGCAGGTAATTGACGAAATAAACGCAGAAACTTCCCGTAACACCTACAGAATATATGATATGCCAGTTGAAGACTATATCAGGTATGACAGACTTATAACGCCGCTGTACCCGTGTCCGTTCAAAGACTGCGGCAAGGATAATATAAACGTCCGTATATTTGTGAGGACGTACAACGACATTCCGACTAACCAGATTTACGCAGTTGAGTACGCCGGAGAATACGAAAAATCCAATTTCATAGCAGTTGCCGACACAAAAGCAAAGTTTACCGATGAGGAGTTTGAATATCTTGATGAAATATATCAGGATTCCGACGATACAGAAGTAAATCTTGCAGTTATGGCGAATTTCGTTCCGGCGATTACCGCTGAAACTTTTATTACAGACAGATATGAAAATAAAGTTTCGCTTGCATCTTTCAGTTACAACAATATATACAAATCCGATGACGAACAAGTATATTATTCAGCATCGCAGTTTATTTACTACGGCGACAGGACAGACGAACTTCCCGAAACTTACTGCTATGATATAAACAACGCTCCCGATACAGACGGCACTTGGAAAAATGCAGTAAGTTTTGACGGCTTTTCGTCAATGCCGGAAGAAAGTCAGTCATTGTTTATTCACACGCCGCTTTTTGACAATCATACTTATGATGACAGTATAAGCTTCGGCTATGTAATACCTGCTCTGGAAAATGACAGCAATGAAAACCGGATAGACTTCTATACAATGGATTTCAGTGAACTATCCACCCGAACAACAAGTATGCTGGCAGTACCTTTTGACAGCGAAGTACGTAAAAATCTGAAAATGTATTTTTCAAAGTCAGGTTTTATGTTCTCAAGCTACAGCAGTCCGGCACTTGTTGTTAGTTCAGAAAAATCAGGACTTAATGAAGTTATATATCCGGCTGACGATAATTATTACGATTTACTGACGGAAGACCAACAGGCAGAAATTTTTGAACAGCAGAAAGAAATAGAAAAACGCATAAAGGAAGAACTTGTTGCGTCCGAAGAAAAAGCAAAACAGGCTATTGTTTTCAGTGAAGATGACAGAGATTTCAGGTGAATCCGCAAGATAAACAAAAGAAAGTATAAATAAAAAAAGCTCCCCTGAATGAAAACCATTCGGGGGAGTTTTGCGTCAACTGCTTTTACGGAAATTCTTATCGGTAAGTATTCGGGCGAAAATAAGTCCCAGCGGAAGCGATACAACTATCAGCAGGGCTTTGGTCAGCCATAACGCTCCGGTCTGTACGTCGCTGAGGGCTATGTAATAAATGCCTTTGTACATAAACATTCCGGGAACCATTATTACTATTGACGGAACTGTCAGGGTTATTCGTGGGAAACCAACTTTTTTCTTGAGTGCTGATGCAAGAAGTCCTGCACATAACGCTCCGACAAACGCCGCCGCACTTACCGGAATAGGCGTGAAATCTATGAGTTCAAGACGGAGCGTATTTACAATCATTCCGATTATTCCGGCAGTGAAAGCCATTTTTCTTGGACTGTTGAACATAAGCGAAAAACCATACACTCCGCAGAAACTTGTAGACAGCCTGAAAACAAGCATAAGTATCGGATTTATCTGCATTTCGGTAAACTCCGACGGGTGAAATCTGAATATAGTCGCCGTAATCCAGCCCGTGAGAGTCGCCATAATTATAATAAGAAGCGCATAGGTTATGCGTTCCAGACCGGAGCGCAGGTCAAGTTTAGCAAGGTCAATACCTCCGGTAATCAGCGGAAATCCCGGTATCACAAAAAGCATTGAGCATATATATCCTGCCTGATGTACGCTTGAAACTCCTATAATTATTTCGGCAAGTTCCAGTAACAGGACGTACACACAGCACGCCGAAGCTACTCCGGCGGTGACGTTGGCAAGAAGTGTTATATGTTTTTCAAGAAGCAGTTTACGGATAAAGTTTCCCACGCCTGCTCCGAAAAATGCACAAATCATTTCCACTGCGCCGCCGCCCAGCAGAAACGTGAACGCACAACACGCCAATGCGGAGGCAAGTCCTAAATTCCACGCCTTGTAATTTGGGGGCATTGACTGAAGCTTGTCAAGTATCCGGTGAAACTGCTCAACGGAATATTTACAGGCTCTTTCGTGGAAACCGTCCGCAAACTCCTCAAGATAATTCAGACGGTCGGTATTTACTCCGGTAGTGTTTATTGAAATGGCATTTGTATAAGTTTCGCCGTTTTCAATGCAGGTGTAGGCTATTGCAAGAAGTCCTATATCGGCTGTGCAGGTTATTCCGAGCGCACGGGCGATTTTGTTCATTGAAGCCCTTACACGCCACGCCCCCGTGCCTACTGAAAGCATCATAAGTCCCACACGCCCGACAAGGGTTGATTTTTCTTTCAAAGACGCCTGCGTTGCAGGAGCAGATGATTCGTTTTCTACAATTTCGTGCCACGCTATGGGCATATGCTGTTTTCTGAACTGACTCATTGTTAAATGCACCTCATATAATTTTTATTATATTATAACACTTCAGGCGCATAAAATCAACTGACCATATAAAAATATCCCTCCGCAAAGGTGAGGGATTATTGTTAAATTATGACAAATCGGCTTTCATTTCAGCCTTGAAAATCATTGAGGCAACCGTTATCACAACAGCGGAGCAGGCAATTACTATAACCATTGGTACAGCAAAATCTTCAGAAGCCGTTGCAAGACGTGCTGTTTTTGTGCAATAGTAAAAGGGCAGGCATTTTGAGATTCTGAGCATTACACCGCCGGCGTTGTCTGCGTCAAACCATATTCCGCCTAAAAAGGAACTCAGCGATATTATTATCGAGCTTATTGCGGGAGCTGACTTGTCACTGCATATCGAACCGAAAAGAAGTCCGAATCCTATGAACATAATCGCTGACGGAATCAGCACTATTACAGAAATAAGCATTCCGATATTCATTTCCACGCCGACAATAAAAGATATTATCAGTGATGATACAGCTGTTATTACATTCTGGATAACTGAAAGTACAGTCATCGGAAGTATGTAGCCCGTTACAAAATCAGCTGTTTTCATAGGCGTGGCGTACATTCTTACCAGAAAAGCTCCGGCACGGTCTTTTGAAACAGTTATAGCCGTGAAAAGCATTATAAAAGTCTGTCCGAAGACTGAAATTCCGCCGTACAGGTTGTCGATTCTGAAAATGGTCATTCCGGATTCTTCTGGAATACTGCTGTTGACAAAAGTCATTATTATCAGCATAACAAGCGGAAATCCCAGACAGAATATATAACTCAGAGGGTCACGCAGAATCTCCTTTATGTTTCTTGACGAAAACGCTTTTATTCTGTTCATAATTTGCTCCTTTCGGCGATTGTTACAAAGGAATTTTCAAGACCTTTCTGACCGGATATTTCCTCTATTTCCGCAAGCGTACCACAAGCCGCAATTCTGCCGTCAATCATAATTGCTATTCTGTCCGAAAGCGATTCAGCTTCTTCCATATAGTGAGT
>CAMWRL010000150.1 GCA_947176685.1 uncultured Ruminococcus sp.
TTTGCCGAGACGAATAATTCTGTCATGAGGAATACCTATTTTATTTTCCCAAATTTATTCAGCTTCGTCATCGCTATCAAAAATTGTAACACAAAGTCTGTCAGCCGGAATTGCAAGTTCTTTAGTGAGGAACTCCCAAGCCCATTCGATAGCTTCGTTCTTGAAGTAGTCGCCGAACGAAAAGTTGCCCAGCATTTCAAAGTACGTGCCATGCCTTGCGGTTTTTCCAACGCTCTCAATGTCTGGAGTTCTTATACACTTCTGACATGTGGTCACTCTCTTGTTGGGGGGGACAGCCTGTCCCAGAAAATACTTTTTGAGGGGAGCCATACCCGAATTAATCAATAAAAGGCTTTTGTCGCCCTGCGGTACAAGTGAAGCACTTGCCATTCTTGTATGATTCTTGCTTTCAAAAAACGAAAGGTACTTTTCACGGAGGTCATTAAGTCCTGTCCACTGCATATAAAATCTTCTCCTTTTTTCAGATATACACCACGAAACAAAAAAAGCCCAAGTCAGTTGGGACAAAGGCTCTCAGGGCAGACCCTGTTCCGTCAGTGCGATACAAGTATATTATAGTATTATTTTCAGTAAATGTCAATGGTTTTGAAATATTTTCCGGAAATTTTGCAAAACCCCTTGACAGACTGAAATTTTTATGATATTATAATCATATCATATTGAAAGGAATGCTTACTATGAAAGAAAAAATCTTATCTACCAAAAAGAACGGTATGCCTATGATGCTGCTGTTTATACTGCTGTACATAGCCGCAATCGGTATTATCATAATCGGAGGCACTTCCGATAATGAAATACTTGCCGGAATCGGTACTATATATGTCTGTATAGGCTGGTTTCCGTTAAAGGGTCTTGTCGTCCTCAAACCGCAGGAAGCACTCGTTTTAACTCTTTTCGGCAAGTATCACGGCACTATAAAGGGTGACGGCTTCTACTGGGTAAATCCGTTCTGTTCAGCAATCAACCCCGCCGCACAAACACATCTCCGACAGAGCGACGACATAAGCACACGTACAGGAATTACCGTACAGGCAACAAATACTACCTCACCAAGCAAGAAAATATCCCTTAAAATAATGACGCTCAACAACAACCGTCAGAAAATCAACGACTGTCTGGGTAATCCGGTAGAAATCGGAATCGCTGTTATGTGGAAAGTAAAAGATACCGCAAAGGCTGTATTTGATGTTGACAACTACAAAGAATATCTGTCACTCCAGTGCGACACGGCTTTGAGAAATATCGTCCGTTTGTACCCTTATGACGTTTCGCCGGACATTGACACTACCGGTGACGGTATCGCTGATGAGGGAAGTTTAAGAGGTTCGAGCGAAATTGTAGCAGGAAGAATCCGTGACGAAATTCAGCAGAAGGTCGAAAACGCCGGACTTGAAATCGTAGAGGCACGTATAACATACCTTGCATATGCTCCGGAAATAGCCGCCGTTATGCTCCAAAGACAACAGGCATCCGCAATCATTGACGCAAGAAAAATGATTGTTGACGGAGCTGTCGGTATGGTCGAAATGGCTCTGGAGCGTCTCAACGAAAGCGGTATGGTAGACCTTGACGAGGAACGCAAAGCGGCTATGGTTTCCAATCTGCTTGTGGTTCTCTGCGGAAACCACGATGCTCAGCCGATTGTAAATTCCGGAAGTCTGTACTGATATGGCGCAGAAAAAACAAATTCCGCTGAGAATATCCGAAAAGCTGTACAAGGATATTGCTATATGGGCGGAAGATGATTTCCGTTCGGTAAACGGACAAATAGAGTATCTGCTTACCGAATGTGTTAAACAGCGTAAGAAAAACGGCAAATACGTTTCGGACGAAATAGACGCTCCGCCGGATTTCAATATTGAAAAATTTGAATGATTTACAAAGGCATACTTTCGGGTATGCCTTATTTTTCCATTGAAATCCTTTCGGCTATCTCACGGAAAACAGGTGCGGCGGCATCATTGCCGTAACCGCCGTCCTCAATCAGTACCGTGACTGCATACTGCGGTTTGTCTGCCGGAAAAAATCCAGTTATCCATGCGTGACATAATTCAACGCCTTTTTTGTCAGTGCGACCTGTCTGTGCAGTGGAAGTCTTTGCTCCTACTTTTATATAGTCCGTCCGTGCGTTGGAATTTTCATTATCCTCAACTGCTGTAATCATCATTTCCTTTAACTGATTCGCAATATCCCTGTCAAGCACTTCTGAATGCTGAGGAGATTTTTCATTCATAATGTCCTTACCGTCAAGCGTCATTCCCTTTATTATGCGCAGAACAGGCATTTTTCCGTTATTTGCAATTGCACATGTCAATTGCGTAATCTGCAAAGGCGTTGCGGAAAGTTTGCCTTGTCCGAACGAAAAATTAGCAAGTTCAGCAGGTATCATCAAATCATCTACAGTCGGCAGAACTCCGCCCGATGCCGTCATTCCGGAGCATAAGTGTATTTCCCGTCCGAAGCCCAGATTGAACGCAAGTTCACGGAATCTTTTAACGTCAAGCATACGGCTGAGATTTATAAAATAGGTGTTGCAGGAATTTGTTATAGCGTCCTGCAAGGTCTGCATACCGTGACCGTCGGTCTTGTGGCAATTAAAGACTTTACCATTAATGTTTTCCTGTCCGGTGCAGTTGTAGACGTATCCGCTGAATTTACTGTCAATAGCCTGAGCCGCCGTCACAAGCTTGAAAACCGAACCCACACTATACGAATACAACGCACGGTTTATCAAAGGGCTTCTGTCGTCGGAAATCGCCTTTTCCATATCGTCGACCGAATACGTCGGAAAACTTGCAAGAGCCAGTAGTTCACCCGTTTTAATGTCCGCAACAACTATTGCACCCTTTTCAATATTTTTTCCGGCGTTTTCGCATATTTCCTGAATATCAAGGTCAATTGTCGTGACAACGCCGTTTTTTTCGGCGGTACTCCGGATAATCTTCTTGCCGTCTCCTATAAGTATCTGTCCGAAACCGTCCGTTGTATAAGTCACGCTGTTTTCGCCGTAATCGTTCCGGAGAACTTTATTATATGCGTACTCGATACCCGCAACGCCCTCGCCTTGCGACAAATACCCTATAACGTGTTGTGCGGGCTGATTTTCTGAATACCTCTCCGGAATTTCAAAGACCGTCAGTCCGTCCAAGTCCTGAGTATCGGGTTTGCACTCAAATGTAAACGGCTTGCCGTTGTCGAAATTTTCCAGAAAACTATCCTTGTCAACAGCAAATTCCGCTGTAGTATTCCTGTCCAGAAACGCCGGTATTGCTACGGCTA
Organism: uncultured Ruminococcus sp.; assembly: GCA_947176685.1. GTDB lineage: Bacteria > Bacillota > Clostridia > Oscillospirales > Ruminococcaceae > Ruminococcus. Next base: position 3,301 of record CAMWRL010000150.1, read on the forward strand.
TATTTTTCTTTGAGGAGTTGACAATGGGTTTCATATTCCTGTCATAAACAGTTCCCTCGCTGTTTCCGGCAACTACCGTAAATTGTGCGTTGGTACGTGCCGTCCGTACGTGGTCACGTTTCATAGCAATGCGGTAATAGTTGAAGCACAATCCCACAAACATCAGAAAAAAAACTGCCACAAGTATAATAATTCTTATTTCGGTTTTTCTGCGCATAAAAAATCACCTCAGCATAATTATTGACAAGTGAGGTGATTTTAATTCATTCAAGTATTACTGTAAAAGGTCCGTCATTAAGGAGTTCGACTTTCATATCTGCCCCGAAAACTCCCGTTTCAACGTGCTGACCCTTGCTGCGCAGGTAGTCCGTGAAGTACTCAAACAACCGGTTGGCAAAGTCGGGCGAACCAGCCTGCATAAAGTTAGGACGGTTGCCCTTGCGGCAGTCGGCGTACAGCGTGAACTGCGGTACTACCAGCAATGAGCCTCCCACATCTTTCAGTGAGAGATTTATCTTGCCGTTCTCGTCTGAAAAAATCCTCAGATTCACGATTTTGTCTGCAAGCCTTTCACAATCGTTTTCGGTATCGTCCTTTCCCACGCCGAAAAGCAACAGATAGCCGTTGTCAATTTTTCCGGAAACTTCACCGTCAACCGTGACGCTTGCCCGTGTTACCCTCTGCAAAACTATTTTCATAACCCAACCTACTTTCTTACGATGTCCACATCAAACGGTATAAGTCTGATAACGTCCTTGCCCCTTGAATCGATAATGCTGTACATAGCTTTCGGGAGATTAATCATAACAGTTTCATTTGAGTTGTTGAAGAAGAATATATATTCATTGATGCCATTTGTACGGGTGATGACTTCAACGCCTTTCGGCAAACCTTTCAGACGGGGTATTTTAGCCTGTACCATAAGGTTTCCGGCAAAACTTTCGTAAAAATCCTCATTGCATACCGTTCCCACATAGTACGCCATACCGTTGCAGTACCTGTTCATAGTGACCGCCGGACAGCATTTATAGAAACTTTCGTCATATTCCGCATAGACTTTGGCTGTAGTAAGGTGAAGTATATCACACCACTGTTTACAGCGGAACTTGTTTCCTGCAAAGTCTTTTATGCTTTGTTCGATGGTATTTCCGATGGGGTCATATTCGGTAACCTCTGCCCCGATAAGCTGTTTGTAAATTGTCGGCAGAACTTCTTCAATACAGTTATTGTTGTTATCCTTGACACCGCTGCGGCAAGTCATCACAAGCGTACCGCCGTTTATTACATAGCGATATATATTTTCTGTAACCGCCTTTTCATTCACAAAGACCGCAGGCGCAACAACTATCTTATAGCTGGACAAGTCCGAATCCGCTGACACAACGTCTATATTTGCGCCGTACTTCGCAAATGCTGAATGGAAATTTTCAAGCTGTTCCAGATAGTCAAAACCGTCCGTCTGCGGCTGTATTTTAAGAGCGTTGAAACAGTCCGGCGAATACAGTATGGCTATTTCGGAAACTATTTTTGCC
>CAMWRL010000151.1 GCA_947176685.1 uncultured Ruminococcus sp.
TTAAGTCGTCGGCAGCGTCAGTTGTGTATAAGAGACATGTATAATCATGACTATTATATTCAAGGAAAATATACAACTTTTTCTGGAATTGTCGCAGTACCAAACGGAAATGAAAATGATGACAGGTCAGCTTTTTTTGATATATATGGAGATGGTAATTTATTATATACCTCATCTATAATGACTAATACTTCATTTCCTGAAAGTTTCAGTATTGATATAACAGATGTACAGTTATTAACGATTTCATATCCTGATTCAAATACAAAGTCTGAAATGGCAACCATATATGATGGTGTACTATCCACATAATATATAAATACCGTCCTGAGAAATCAGGACGGATTTTTTTGTCATAAATAAGAGCTTTGCAGAATAGACTTAACCAGTACATTATGGAGGCGATTGAATGGACAAAAATGCTATCGAACAATATAAGCGTGAAATGATGAAACTCTATGGAAAAAGCACATCCGCCGGCGATGCTAACGAAACTCCTAACGAAACTCAAAACCCACATACACCAGACCCGGAGCCGATTGTTGAGGAAGCCAACGAGACAGCCGCTCCTGAAATCAGAGAGCCGGAGCAAGTTGTCAATAATCAGACCTACGAAGAACAACATCCCGTTTCCGAAGAAATAGAGGACGTTGACGCAAACGCTCCCGATGATACGGCATACTCCACCGACGAACGATACCCCGACCCCGATTTGTCGGAACTTGATGATAAGCCGTCCGAAACAGATATGGGCAGTTCAACCGGTTATATACTCGTAAACACCAGAACCGGTGAAGATTCCTCTCCGGTTGCGGGAGCTTCAGTACTTATTACCGCAATAGTTGACGGCAAACGTAACAAAATAGCTTCCGGAGTTACTGACGACAGCGGTATAAGTCCCAAATTCTTCGTGCCTGCTCCCGACCTGATTCACTCACAAGCTCCAGATTCCGTCAAAAGACCTTACAGCCTTTACGACATCAGCGTAACTGCTGACGGTTTTTTCAATGCCCGAAGCGTTGATGTACCTGTTTTTTCGGGGATAACCTCTGTTCAGAATTTCGGTATGATACCTGTTCCGCTGATGATGAAGTCCAGTGACGAAACGGTCACTTACATCAATCAGGAGCCGGTTTTTCCGTCCGGTAACTGACTACGAAAGGACTTTTTGATATGCTTACAGGACCTCCCTTTATTCCCGAAACAATTACTGTACACTTAGGCACTCCGGATTCTGACGCACCTAACGTTACACTTGATTTCGCTTCTTATGTCAAAAACGTTGCATCAAGTGAGATTTTCCCGACATGGCCTGAAAACTCTCTCCGTGCCAACATCTATGTAATAACCACTTTTGCACTCAACCGCATATATACTGAATGGTACAGGTCAAGGGGCTATGATTTTGACATAACGTCCACTACTCAGTACGACCAGAAATTCATTAACGGGCGTGAGATTTTTGAAAATATCAGTTACCTTGTTGACGAGCTTTTTAACGATTATGTCAGGCGACAGGGTACTGTTGAACCGTTGTTCACTGCATTCTGCAACGGAACTACAACAACGTGCGACGGACTTTCGCAATGGGGTACTGTCACACTTGCGAATCAGGGATTAACGCCTTTTGAGATACTGCAATACTACTACGGCAAAGACATTGAAATTGTAAAAAATGCACCCGTGCGTACTACAATGCCGTCATATCCCGGAATGGAGTTATCATTGGGTTCAGCAAGAAACGACATAAAATCATTGCAGATATATCTGAACAGAATTTCAAGAAACTATCCGGCTATTCCGAAAATTCCGGCAACGGACGGCATTTTTGATACGGCAACCGAAGCCGCTGTCAAGAAATTTCAGGAGGTTTTCGGACTGGAGGTTACCGGAGTAGTAAATCAGGCTACATGGGACAAAATAACCTACATCTACACAAGCGTAAAGCACATTGCCGAACTTGATTCGGAGGGTGTACGCCTTGAGGAAATCGCACCCGACTATGAAAATCTCAGGTTTGGTATGCAGAGCGTTGCGGTAAGCGTATTACAATATTACCTTGCTGTAATCGGAGCTTATTATGAAGCTGTCTCTCCGGTTGAAATTACGGGGTACTTTGGCGAGATGACCGAAAATTCAGTAAAGTCATTCCAGAGAGTTTTCGGACTTCCCCAGACAGGAGAAGTTGACCGTGCAACAAGAAATGATATTTACCGTGCATATCAGGGTATACTTGATTCTGTTCCCCCCGACTATGTGGAAGTTGCCCTTTATCCGAACACCGTCCTAAAAGAGGGCATCACAAGCGATTCAGTACGGATAATTCAAGAATATCTTACTCTTATTCACGATACCTATCCGAACATTCCGGCAGTCAACAATACTGGTTATTTTGGTCCTCTTACAAAACAGTCCGTTATTGAGTTCCAAAAGCAATTCGGCATAAACCCGACCGGAATAGTCGGTGCTGTTACGTGGGACAGAATAGCCGAAGTATATTCAGATATAAAATACGGTTCTGACAAACGACCGTATCAGAATCCCGGTTACACCATCGGGCAGAGAGAGGAGTAATTCAATGGCATACAGTGAGGCTCAGAAAAGACAACATATAGTTGAAATACAGACATATCTCCACGCTGTCTCGTACATCAACAGTGCAGTCCCACGTATAGTACCGAACGGCATTTACAATAATGAGATGATTTTTGCTGTAAGGGCTTTCCAGCGTGAATACGGCTTGCAGGAAACCGGAAGCGTTGACCCTGTTACGTGGAATAAGATTGTAAGTGTATACCGTTCCCACATAATGGCTGAACCTATGGCTTATAATGCTTTTCCGTCAGCAAAGTACGTTGCACACGCAGGCGAAAAAGGTCAGATTATTTACATATTGCAGGCAATGCTTGCAGATATAAGCAGTAATTATGACAACGCTCCGGATATTGCGGTTACAGGCGAGTACAACAAAGAGACTTCCGGAATGGTACGATTTTTTCAGAAGAAAACGGGCTTGCCGCAAAGCGGAAACGTTGACAGTACTACGTGGAATATGCTTGTAACGGTCAGCGAACATATAAGCAACACTTCGCTGAAGAACAGAAAATAATGCTTGCAATTTCTTCCGGAATGATGTATAATCAGAATATATTATAATATCGGGAAGTGTTGAAAATGATTAAGAAAATTTTATCAATGGTTTCGGCAATGTTGCTTACTGCCGGCAGTTATTCAGCCTCAGACCTCACAAATCTTGGCGATGCCCTGCTGGGCAGGAGCGAAATGACTGCCGGAATGGACTTGACAAGCGACGGCGTTGTAGATGTATTTGACCTTGTGCTTATGAGACAACAGTTTGTTTCAACAGGAGAGTTTAAGGAAAAATCTTTCAGTGCAACAGAGGAAAATGTCAAGTACACCGGAAGAAATTACTATGACGGTTCAACAGCTTGGCTTGTACAAAGCGGCTCGGCAGTGGAATTTACCGTAAACGCAAAGTCCGCTGAAGTTACGATAACCGGAGACTACTCAATAAACAATGACGAAAAATACCGTCCAAGATATGCGGTTATAGTTGACGGGGAAATAGTCCTTGACGACATAATGAGCGAAAAATCAAAGACTATAGAATTATTCAAGGGCGAAAAGTCCCGTACAGCAGAAGTGAAAATAATACATCTTTCAGAAGCTAACAACGGTACTGTAGGAGTTTCGGAAATAAAGACTGTTTCCGAATCTCCCGTACCTGTGGTGCCTGCAAAGAAAAAAGACCTTACTATTGAATTTATCGGAGACTCGATAACATGCGCATACGGTGTTGAGGGACAGTCGGCTTATGAAAATTTCACAACTAAAACCGAAAACTTTATGAAGTCATATGCATATCTTACTGCGGAAAAACTCGGAGCAGACTACAGCGCAGTATCATACAGCGGTCACGGAATAATTTCCGGTTACTCAAATGACGGAAAAATAAATACAGACAGCCTTGTGCCGCCTTATTACAAGAATTACGGCAACCTGAAAGATTACGCTAAACCGTGGGACTTCACAAAAAAGCCCAATGACGTTGTTGTAATAAACCTCGGCACTAATGACTATTCATATGTCAATGCTGACTTTGACGAAAGAAAACAGGAATATGCTGACGGCTATGAAGAATTTCTCGAAACCGTAAGAGAATGCAATCCCGAAGCATATATTATATGTACTATGGGAATTATGGGCGGTCAGGAAATGTATCCCCTGATTGAGCAGGCAGTAAAGAATTTCAGCGAAAAGACCGGCGATAAGAAAATAATGTCCTATGAATCTCCCATTCAGAACTTTACAGATGACGGCATAGGCTCAGACTGGCACCCGTCAGCAGTCACTCAGCAGAAAAACGCATATATTCTGGCTGACAAAATCTGTAACGCTCTGGGAATCGAGTCCGACCAGATAGGACTTGACGTTGCGGCAGACGCTGAATATAACATCGTTTACGATACCTCCACAAATGCCAACGCCGCTACTTATTTTTCAGACTATGACAAGTCCTACTGGATTAACGTTGTAAACGGCGGTACTGGTGATGATTCAATAGAAGCGGTTATTTCCGGAATAGGTCTGAAAAAGAATGGTAAATATAAACTTACTTTCAACATAACCACAACCAAAGGTGAAGAAGTCCCCGTGCTGATAAGAAGCAAGGACAAGTCAAAAACGTATTTCAGTGATACATTTGTCGGAGCAGGCGATAAAACCACTTATTCCGCTGAAATCACCATTGACGAAAATTGCAGTGACGCCGAAATCGTTTTGCAGGTCGGCGGTACTGATTCATAT
>CAMWRL010000152.1 GCA_947176685.1 uncultured Ruminococcus sp.
AAGTATCCTCGCATGTGTCGTCTGAAGTGTCATCGCTTGTGTCATCTGAAGTGTCATCGCTTGTGTCATCAGCCTTTGAAGTGTCTGACTTTGATGTGGAAGTTGAAGTGGATGCTTCCTTATCCTCACCGCAGCTTGCAAATGCACCAGTAGCCATAGCAAGAGTTGCAACTAAGGCTAAAGTTCTTTTAAGTGTGTTCATTAGATTTTTCCTCCTTAAATATGTATATTATATTTCTTTTGAATATAATATGTGTGAATGAGATGTTGTTTTGTTTCCTCACGGACAATCACGGAATGAATGTACTCATCCGATGCTCACCGGTTCAGAAACGGTTGCCGGCTATAAAGTCAGCCGTAAGAACTCAAAGTAAATAAGTTCACATAAAGCTCCGGATTATTTCCGGAACGTACATAAATCAACAGGAATGCCGGTACAAACTCATGAATTCTCACATACTGCGAACTATTTGCTTTAATAAAAATATACCTTATTTTTTGTGCAAAGTCAATGGTTTATAACGTTCTTTAATATTTTTTGGACACCTTGTACACTTTCAACACAAAAATTTTGTCAATTTCAACATAAAATAACGTTCAATTCTTAAAAAGTTACAAAACGGTTAAAATCATTTTTAACACTTATGCACTATTATCAAACCCGTCTTTTATGCCTATTGCCCAACTGTTACAAAATTTACCATTTCTGCAACTTGTTTTTGTTCAAGATTTTCGATGTACAGCAGCTCATAAACATGACTGTAACCATTCAGTTTTTCACGTAATGTTATAATGTCTTGTGCAATCTGCTCATTTACATATGGCAGAAGCAAAAGCGTTTCCAAATCAGCGGTATTGATGTTTATGGGAGCAGCGTTTTCCAACGTAATTTCGGACTGCGTTTCAGGTTCGGAAACGTTTTCCGGTTCGGGAAATTCTTCAATAATATCTTCCTCAACGTCATAAACCGGATTTTCAACATAGATATAACTGCATATATGCTCAAATGTCGCTTCTCCTATGCCATATATGTTCATTATTTCCTCAACGTTCCGGAAACCGCCATTCTGTTCACGGTAACTTATTATTTCCGCCGCCGTGACTTCGCCTATACCGTTGATTTTCATAAGACTGCCAATATCAGCCGTGTTTATATCAACATATATCTCCTCATAAACTGTTGTTACAGGTTCAGTTGAAGCCGTTACGGGTTCAGTATTTGTTGAAAATGACGAAACCTCAGTTTCAGCAGCAGAAGTATATATTATAACCGTATGTGTTTCCGTATAAGATACAGTGCTTGTCGCTGTTTCAGCAGCACCGGAAATAACTGTATTGACATTCATAACAGTTATTGTAACTTGGTCAAAAGAGTCATCGTCCGGCGCAAGCACCAGCATTGCAACCGTTGACACAACAATAACTGAAATGATAATATATATAATTCCGTTTTTATTCATTCGGCATTCAAAGTTGAAAGTTCAGCATAATAAATAAGTATTGCGGTTGCGTCAACAGCGTCAACAAAACCATCGTCATTGTAGTCTGCCGAAAACATCCTTTCAATAGTACCTTTGCCGTTTGTGGACAATTCCGCATAGTGTTCAAGTACCAATGATGCGTCCACTGCATCAACAAATCCGTCTTCATTCACATCACCTTTTGCTTCCCCGACAGTGATAAACCTGCATTCAGAAGCAAAAGCCCCGTCCGTTGACGAAAGCCTTACAGCAATCATCTGACCCTTTTCAAAGGTATCACCCGTCTGCCACTCCGAAGCGGCTATTGTACCGACTTTTTCCGAATCCGCAACGCCGAAACGTTTTCCGACTGCCGAAATATAGGCTTTCGTATCGGAGTAGCCCCATTTTTCAGCAAGTCCGGATATATCCGCATCTTCCGGAACAGCCGTTTCATACGTGTAGCCGGAAAGACTGTATTTACCGTCTTTTTCCGTAAATTCCGGCATTATTACCGGAAACGGTACGGCTTCGGGAATCTCATATGTAACGGGTTTGCTTGCAAACATACCGTTGCCAGCTGAAATTCTGAATGTTATTTTTTCGTTCGGAATCACTCTGAAAGCCTTGTTCATAACCATTCCGGAATTAATCCACGCACCGTCAATAAGTCTGTCATGTGCGGAAATATAGTCTGTTTCCGCAGGATTTTCCACAACAGAATATTCAAGCAGTTCTGCCGTATCATTGGGAATAAAGCCAAGAGTTTCATAATAATAGTCTGTTTCAAGCTCCGGAAGCACAGCCCTTTCAGGGACTTTGCATATAAGCGTTTCAGAAGTATTTTTATTGGTTACAGTAAGCTCCTGTCCGGCGTACTCTGACACGCTGTCACCGTTTTCAAATTCCCTGCCGTCTCCTGCTTTCAGTGTGAAGTTCCTGTCAAATGTTACAGTCTCGTTCGTCAGACTGAAAGATACCGGACTTTTGACGATTTTGAGGGTTACGGTATCGGAAAGTTTCCCTTCCTGCTCCAGTTCAAAAGTAATAACCTTTTCTCCGTATTCAATATTTATTAATTCAGTATATTCAGAAGCGTTTATTTTTTTGCCGTCCATAACTATTTCAGCACCTGTCACCGGATAAAGCTTTATTGCATAATCGTAAGAGCCTGCACTGATAAGATATTCGCTGTCACTTATTTTCTGAGCCTTGCCGTATCCTGAATCAAAAGCCATATAACACAAATCGTTTAACTGCGCTTTAGCAGGTGTATAAGTTCTTTCAGTTACTGACATGGGGTCGGTATATGCTGAAATTTTAGTTTCACCGGATATTTTTACAGGTTCAGTATACGGAACATATTCTGAATCATTGACAGACACAAATATATCTCCGTCAGCCGACAGCGAAACAGCTTCATCATTGGGTACTTGTCCGGAATCGTGCGAAAATCTGACTGTTCCAGACGGGTTGCCGAAAGCTTTGAGCGAAATATTGCCCACTGTAATATGCAGGTCTCCGGTACTGAAAAGCTCCTCATAGGATTTATAGAGCATATCGGCTTCGTCCATTTTTTCGGTATCTTCTTCCGGAATACCATCATATATTTCGTCTTTCAGAGCTTCAAGCACCATAGCTTTTTCCTCGTCAGTGTAGATTTGTTCCTCACCAAAGGCATCTGACCAGTTTTCACCGTCAGCACTGTAAAAACTCTCATTATAACCCGTATTGTCCTGAATCTGTTCCGCACTTGAATAAGTATTTATATCAGTAATTTCACCTGTTTCGTAATCTTTTATGAAAAGGCTCGACTCAACCGGTATGACAAACGGGTTGTCCCCACACTTCAGACGGACTACAACTCCAAATTTTTCACCGCTTTTCACGGGAACGCTTTCCGCAAGACCGACTGTCCTGTAACCCGTCAGTCCGTCATAACCAGAAGTTACAACTGACGGAGTGCCGGAAGTAGGATTAGTTTCATCAGTAAGTCCGGTATATATAGTAATTTCATAGTCCGTTCCGGCATTCTGGAAATACGTTGAAACCGCATCAAGCTGCATATCGCTTTCAGCTGTAAAGACGTTCGCCATATATGAAAAATTATCATCATCAAGACCTTTATTAGCCGATAAAAGCTGTGTCGGTACAAATGTATCATGGTGATAGTTTAAAGAATAGTTTTCGTTGTCGGAAAGCTCATATACAGCAAACTGACAAAGGCTTCTGTCATCATAGGAAATCCATATATAGCCGTCATTTCCCGCACCGTACCCCCAACTGTTTTTGACAAGCCATGCACCGTCGTGTTCGGGTCTGGTGGAAAAGTTTTCAGCCGGAAAATCGTCGTCCCAGCCTGCAATTGTAACGGCGTGATTGGCAAAACGCTGACGGCTGGTAGTATATGAAGAATTATATTTTATATTAAAGGTTTCCTGATAGCTGTAGTAAAACGACACATCAACGGCGTTTCCGTCATAAACAAACTGCTTGACAAGATTATTTATATCATCAACGTTTGTTCGGTCACTGTCAAAATCAAAAAGATAAGCATTTTCCAGATGATAGTCGCTTGTATACTGCATATCTTCAACATTGTCCGGATTCTCAAAAAACTCCGTATTTTCATAAGGCAGTTTTTCTTCATTTACAGGACCTATCCATTGTGACCACAGGTTTGCGACTATTTCGGTAGAGCCGCCCCAGTCAAGGTGTTCGTCAAGGTTTTCAGCAGCTGTAATAATCTGGTCATCGCCGTAATAGGCATAATAAGCCGTATGGAGTTCCGACAAGTCCACTGACGGCACGGAATCAATAACACTTGACTCCGCACTTGCGGCTGACGAGTGCGCCCAGCAGGTACCATAACTTTTCTGGTCTTTGACGGACGATATAGTTCCATAATCACGCATATCAAAACTTGACGGCAACGCTGCTGCCGACCTGTTCTTAACGTCCGTATTATGGTATTCAGTGCCGTTTGCCAGCGGAATGGGTTCACTGTGCTGACCTATGATATAGCCAAAATCCGGAAATGCAAGTTCAAAGCCGGATTCCTGCGTTCCGACAGCAGAAACTTCTTTATCAAAGTTTACGCCATATACCGCCGGAACGGAAACAGCCGTCATAAGTGCGAGGGTTTTCAACAAAAATTTTTTCATAAAAATATCTCCATTTTTTTCAGAATAAGAAAATTATATCATACTTCGGGGAATTTGTAAACAGAAAATTTATTCCGCAAAAAAATCCCCTTGTTAGTTTGATACTCATAAAGAAGTTTAAGCCCCGAAGCAATTGTTGATAACTGTTTCGGGGTTTATTATTAATATTCTATTACTCGCATAAATC
>CAMWRL010000153.1 GCA_947176685.1 uncultured Ruminococcus sp.
ACATAAACGACATTGCAAAGATGATAGGCATAACGCCGCTCATACATACCTTTATCGGAATATGTGTTTTCTGACCGCCGTACTGTTTTCTGCCGACAACACGCTTGGCGTACTGTATCGGGATTCTTCTTTCAGCCTCGTTCATAAATACAACGAAGCCGATTTCAAAAATAATGAATACAAGATAACCGATAGTTACGAATAAATATTTGCTTGGTTCATTCTTTGTAAGTCTGATAAGCGTACCTGCGTCAGTCGGGAATCTTGCCGCTATACCTGCAAAAAGGATAATTGAAATACCGTTGCCTATACCTTTTTCGCTTACACGATTGCCCATCCATACTACCAGCAAAGCACCGGCAACGAAACAGGCAATTATTACTGCGGCTGAAAAGTACATCTGCCAGCCGGAAGAATATTTGACAGCGTAATTAACAATATTGTTATCATCTTTTACTTCCATTCGTTTAAGCGTTACATAATAAGCAAACGACATAAACACTGCGAGTGCCATAGCAACAAACTGTGTGATTTTTTCAATTTTCTTACGACCTTCTTCGCCCTCGTCACGCAGACGTTCCAGCGGCGGAAGTGCATAGGTCAATAGCTGCATTATGATTGATGCATTGATAAACGGGGTGATTGACAGGGAGAATATAGTAGCCTTTGAGAGACCTCCGCCCGTCATAGTATTCAGATATTCAAGGAAGTTTCCGGTACCTTCTGTATTCGTCTTGACCCATGAACTTACGACTTCCGGATTAAGGAACGGTACAGTAACAGCACTTCCGAATCTGAATATGATAATCATGAGTAATGTGTACAGGAGTTTTTTACGGATTTCCGGAACTCCCCAAGCCTTTTTCAGGGTCTGAAACACAATTACATCACCTCTGCCTTCCCGCCAGCCTTTTCAATTTTTTCGATTGCGCTCTGTGAGAATTTAGCAGCCTTTACAGTTAATTTTGCGGTAAGTTCACCGTTGCCGAGAATCTTCACGCCGTCATTGACTTTCTTTACAAGTCCTGATGCAACAAGAAGTTCTGTATCTACCACAGTATCGTCCTTGAACTTGTTGAGGTCTGAAACGTTTACAACGGCATACTTTGCAGCAAAGATGTTGTTGAAACCTCTCTTCGGGATACGTCTTGCGAGGGGCATCTGACCGCCTTCAAAGCCGATTCTTACGCCGCCGCCTGAACGTGCGTTCTGACCCTTATGACCTTTACCTGCTGTTTTTCCGTTACCTGAACCGTGACCTCTGCCTATACGCTTTACAGCCTTGTTGGAATCAGGTGCGGGAGTTAATTCGTGAATTTTCATGCTTTTTGCACCTCCTTGTTTTTACGCTTCTGTAACCTCAATGAGGTGTGAAATCTTGTTGATTTTGCCTGCGGTCTGAGCGTTGTCGGGCTGAACTGTTACATCGCCGATTTTTCTGAGACCGAGTGACTCAGCAGTAGCAATCTGGTCTTTCTTTCTGCCGATGAGGCTCTTGACGAGCTTTATTTCCTTTGCCATAGTTACTGCCTCCTTAGCCTAAAATTTCCTTAACAGTCTTGCCTCTCTTTGCGGCTACTTCCTTAGCTGAAGCGCAAGATGTAAGACCGTTGATTGTAGCTCTTACCACGTTGCAGGGGTTGTTTGAACGAAGTGACTTGGTTCTGATGTCCTTGATGCCTGCAACTTCGATTACGGCACGGACAGGACCACCAGCGATAACACCTGTACCGGGTGCTGCGGGCTTCATAAGAACTCTGCCTGCACCGAATGCGCCGACAATTTCGTGAGGAATTGTAGTTCCCTTAAGCGGAATCTTGACAAGGTTCTTCTTGGCGTCTTCAATACCCTTGCGGATAGCGTCCGGAACTTCGCCGGATTTGCCGAGACCGAAACCTACAGTACCGTTGCCGTCGCCGACTACAACGAGTGCGGAGAACTTCATGATACGACCGCCCTTAACAGTCTTTGATACACGGTTGATAGCAACAACCTTTTCAACGAGTTCAGGAGCCTGTGTTTCAATATTTGCCATTGTTTTACCTCCCTCTTAGAACTTTAATCCGTTTTCACGAGCGCCGTCAGCGAGTTCCTTGACACGTCCGTGATAAAGGTAGCCGCCTCTGTCGAAAACAACTTCGGTAATACCCTTGTCAGCAGCATTCTTTGCAATCATTTCGCCGACCTTGCGAGCGCCGTCAACGTTGCCGCCGTTGCCCTCAAAGCCCTTATCCATGCTTGATGCGGAAGCAAGAGTAACGCCGTTCACATCGTCAATAAGCTGAGCATAAATGTGCTTTGATGAACGGAACACATTGAGACGGGGACGTTCCTGAGTACCGGAGATTTTTGCACGTACTCTGCGGTGTCTCTTTAATCTTGCCTTATTGCTGTCGAATTTCTTAATCATAGCAATCTGCTCCTTTTAATTACTTCTTGCCCTTACCGGACTTACCTTCCTTACGGATGATACGTTCGCCGGCGTATCTGATACCCTTGCCCTTGTACGGCTCAGGCGGACGCTTTTCACGTATTTCGGCTGCAAACTGACCTACAGCCTGTTTATCGATACCGCTGACAATGATTCTGTTAGGCTGAGGAACGTCAAGCTTGATAGCGTCTGTTTCCTCAATGATAACGGGGTGTGAGAAACCAAGGCTGATATTTACCTTAGTACCCTGCTTAGCTGCACGGTAGCCTACGCCCTCAATTTCGAGAGTTTTGGAGTAGCCGTTGGTTACACCCTCAACCATATTAGCGATGAGTGTTCTTGTAAGACCGTGAAGTGAACGGTGTTTCTTGTCGTCACTGGGTCTTGTGACAGTTATAGTACCCTCAGCAACTTCTATGCCGAGTTCTGTGCTGAACTGTCTTGTAAGTTCGCCCTTGGGTCCTTTAACAGTGATAAGGTTGTTTTCGTTCTTAACCTCTACACCAGCGGGAACTGCAACGGGCATTCTGCCGATTCTTGACATATGAGTTCCTCCTTACCAGATGTATGCGAGAACTTCGCCGCCGACATTGAGTTCTCTTGCCTTTTTGTCGGTAACTATTCCCTTTGAAGTTGAAACGATTGCGATACCCAGACCCTTTCTTACCTTGGGCATATCTGCACAGCTTGAGTAGATACGCAGACCGGGCTTTGAAACTCTCCTGAGTCCTGTTATAACCGGTGACTTGTTGTCGCCGTATTTAAGCGTGATTCTGATAACACCCTGCTTACCGTCCTCAATGAGTTTGAAGTCCTTCACATAGCCCTCGTCAACGAGAATCTGTGTGATGTCCTTCTTTACTCTTGAAGCGGGAACGTCAACTGTGGCGTGCTTTGCAGTATTCGCATTACGAATTCTTGTTAACAAATCTGCTATTGTATCAGTGATTTGCATGCCGAATGACCTCCTTCTTGTATTTTACCAGCTTGCCTTTTTAACACCCGGTATCTGACCGTCGTGAGCAAGTTCTCTGAAACAGATACGGCAGATGCCGAATTTTCTGAGATATGCGTGCGGTCTGCCACAAATCTTGCATCTGTTGTATGCTCTTGTGGAATACTTGGGAGTTCTCTGCTGCTTGTTAATCATTGCCTTTTTAGCCATTTCAAAACCTCCCTGATTACTTGATGAACGGTGCGCCCAGAAGTGTCAGCAGCTCTTTGGCTTCTTCATCGGTGTTTGCTGTAGTGATGAAGTTGATGTCCATACCTCTTACCTTGTCGATTTTATCGTATTCGATTTCGGGGAAGATGAGCTGTTCCTTGATACCTGTTGAGTAGTTGCCCTTACCGTCAAAGGAATTTCCGTTGATACCTCTGAAGTCACGTACACGGGGGAAAGCCACATTAAAGAGCTTATCCACAAATTCGTACATCTTTTCGCTTCTGAGAGTAACCTTTACGCCGATAGGCATTCCCTCACGGAGTTTGAAGTTAGCTACAGACTTCTTGGCTCTGCACACTATCGGCTTCTGACCTGTAATAGCTGCGAGGTCTGTCATGATAGCGTCTATAACCTTGGCGTTGTCTCTTGCTTCGCCTGCGCCGACATTGATAACAACCTTGTCGAGCTTCGGAATCTGCATAACGCTCTTGTAGCCGAACTTCTTCATAAGTGCAGGAGCAACGTCGCTAACGTAATAATCTTTTAATCTTGCCATTGTCGTTTCTCCTTTATATTATTCAAAAGACTTGCCGCACTTTTTGCAAGCACGGAGTTTCTTGCCGTCTTCGATAACGTGACCAACCCTTGTGGGCTTACCGCATTCAGGGCATACGAGCTGAACCTTTGAAGCATAAACGGGAGCTTCAGTTTTTACGATTCCGCCCTTTTCGCCCATTCTTGTAGGCTTTACGTGTTTGGTAATAACGTTGATACCCTCAACGATTACCTTACCTTCCTTGGGGCTTACTTCAAGAACCTTGCCTTTCTTTCTGTCGCCCTTACCGTTGAACTTATCCTCATACTTACCAGTAAGGAGGATAACAGTGTCACCGGTTTTAACGTGTACTTTGCTCATAATCGAATGACACCTCCATTAAAGAACTTCCGGAGCAAGGCTAAGGATTTTTGTATATTCCTTTTCACGCAGTTCCTTGGCAACTGGTCCAAAGATACGTGTACCTTTCGGGTTCTTGTCTTCCTTGATAATAACAGCAGCGTTCTCATCGAAACGGATATAAGTACCGTCTTCACGTCTGAGACCCTTTGCTGAACGAACGATAACTGCCTTTACAACATCGCCCTTTTT
>CAMWRL010000154.1 GCA_947176685.1 uncultured Ruminococcus sp.
ATAAGTTACTTCTCCATAATATGGGAGCGAAAAGAATCGTTTTAGCAAGAGAGCTGACTCTTGACGAAATAACAGAAATCCGTGCAAAAACAAGTCCCGATATGGAAATTGAAGCTTTTGTACACGGTGCAATGTGTGTGTCGTTTTCCGGAAGATGTCTGTTATCGCAGTACCTTGTCAACCGTGATGCAAACCGTGGCGAATGCGCTCAGCCTTGCCGGTGGGGTTATCATCTTGTTGAGGAAAAACGCCCGAATGAATTTTTTCCGGTATTCGAGGACGAAAAAGGTACTTATATTCTCAACGCCAAAGATATGTGTATGATTGAACACATTGATAAGCTTGTTGAAGCAGGCGTTGACAGTCTGAAAATAGAGGGACGGGCAAAGTCTGCATATTATGTCACGGTAGTCACCAACGCTTACAGAATGGCAGTTGACGAATATTGCAGGAATCCCGATAACTTTGTACTTCCGGACTGGATTCGTGACGAGGTATACAAAGTCAGCCATAGAAAATACTGTAACGGATTCTTTTTCGGTACTCCCGAAAACTCCCAGTACTACGAAAACAGCGGATATATACGCAATTATGATGTTGTGGCAGTCGTTGAACGCTGCGAAAACGGTACGGTTTACTGTACACAAAGAAACAGATTTTTTTCCGGAGATACCGTTGAAATTCTCGCACCGTCAAAAAAACCGGTTACTATAGTTCTTGATACTCTTTATGACGAAAACAATGAACAAATTCAGACAGCTAACCACGCTATGATGAAGTTTTCATTCAGGTCTGATTTGACTTTCCCGACAGGTACGGTTATCCGCAAAGAGGTAAAGTAAAAAGATAAAGTTTTAAGCCCGAAAACAGTTTGAAATAACCGTTTTCGGGCTGTTTGTTATTCTGTCAGGTCGGGACAGGAAAACAAGAACTGAGCAGGATTTTTTCAATAAAAAAATAAACAAACTGAGCAGGCAATTACAGAAATTTGTGCAATATGCTGTTCTGTTCCTAAAGGAAAACACCGTCTATTATTGTCATTATGCACAAATAAACAGTATTTTTCCGAACATAAAATTCAATGTATTAACAAAAATGTTGTTTGACATCTTGCTTTAATTCTGCTATAATAAAACAAAAACAAATGAGGTTTGTTATATGAAAAGTTACAATAATGACAGCAATCCGGAGTTTCTTAACGAATATCTTGTGCATCTGAAAGTAGTGAAAATGCTTTCTGAACGTACAATAAATGAGTATTATTTTGATACAAGGCTTTTTCTGAAATATGTACACAAGAACAATAAAAATTCCGATACCGAAACCGAAGACATTGATATAACTGATATGTCCGTTGACGAACTGAAAGGGATTTCGGTTACAGATATATATAACTTTATATTCTACGTTTCCGACGAGCGACAGAACGACCAGCGTACACGTTACCGGAAAAAGTCTTCATTGAAAAGCTTTTTCAGATACCTGATGAAGACCAGACATATAATAGAAAACGACCCGACAGGGGACATTGATATGCCGTCACCGAAAACAGCTCTCCCGAAATTCCTGTCGCTTGACGAAAGTATGAAGTTACTGGAAACTTCCAATAACAGAGACTCTTTGCGTGACTACTGTATGATTACGCTTTTGCTCAACTGCGGTATGCGTTTAAGCGAACTCATAAGCATAAATATACGTGATATAGACTTTCTTGAAAACCGTATGAAGATTGTCGGAAAAGGCAACAAGGAGCGTATGGTTTATCTGAATAATGCGTGTATTTCAGCACTGAAAAACTATCTTGAAATTCGCAAAGAAAATCCGAAAGCTGTTGACGAACCGGCATTGTTTATCAGTAACCAGAATAAGCGTATTTCAAAACGCCGTGTACAGCAGGTTGTTGAAAATACCGTAAAAGCAGCTGAACTTGACGGTAAGGGTATAACTACGCATAAGTTGCGTCATACAGCGGCAACATTGATGTACCAGTACGGTGCGGCAGATATACTTACACTTAAAGAGCTGTTGGGACATTCAAGCACATCCACAACGGAAATCTATACGCATCTTGACAGCGAACAGGTAAGAAATGCTATTGAGGAAAATCCGCTTGCAAATGTGGACTTCAACAAAAACAAATGAATAATCCAGTCTTTGATTTTTACTGGCGTTTTTATGTAAAGTTAATAAAAAATTCGGACGGGGGGATAGTTATGAAGGAATTGTCAAAGTTGCACCAAATGTATCTTTGGTGCAACTTTGGACAGAAAAAATTGAATACCCGTTAAATATGGTTTTTTGCAGTAATTTTTACGATTGTGAACTCCCCCACCTACGCTCGTTACACTCGCTAAGAGGTGGGGGCTTCGTAAGAAGATTGACATTTAAGTTTCCACCTGAAAATCAGGCAGCCCTTATTCTTACAGGCGTATCCACTTCGCCGCTACTGTATAGGGCTGTCAAGCCCACAACGATACTTTAATTTATTATTTTATTTTTCCTGACTTCATTTTTACAGAAGACTAACTGACGCTTAAGATTTTACACACTATACGATTCGATAGTGCAACTGCATATCTTAACTTATCAGGACATCTTTATTGTATTACGATTTATCTGACTTGTCAATATATTTTTCAAAAGGCATTCATCCCCCGTTTTCGTTTACTCCGTTCGCTTAGAAGTGGGGGTATTCTGCCGAAACAGGATAAAAAAATCAGGCGTTTCCGGTATTAAAACGCCCGATTAATTTTTTTATATTATAATTTCAGTTGGTTTGCATCGCCAAGTTCTTTTGCTGATTTTCCGGAAGACGGAATACTTTTAACACGATATTTTTCAAGTCCGCTGTCAGTTATTTTTTCTGCTGATGCAAGTATTGTGTTACGTTTCAGATTCATAACCTGTACTCCTTGTGAATCCCTCGTTGTCTTTAAACCAACCATTTCTGTATTGAATAAAATAGCCCTACCGTCCGAACTTCTCAATAATATATCGCAGTCTTCTTGAATAAATACGGCTTCAACAAGTGCCGACTTGTCCGAATATGCTTTCATAAGCTTTTTACGGTGGGTCTTTGTCTCGTAGGACTTCAACGGTATTTTTGCAGCTTTGCCGTTTTCAAAGAAAAACACCATATATCCGCTGTAATCCGTTGTCGGTACAAGCGTTTTGAGCGTTTCGCCGTCATCAAACGACAGTTTAGCCGGAATATAGTCGCCCATTAAACTTGCCTTTGTGTCATCAAACGCACTTGCCTTTGATTTATAAGCCTGCTCCCTGTTCGTAAAGAAAATAAGTTCCGTTTTGTTGGATACCTCGAAATTCCGGCTTATATAGTCACCTTCTTTAAGCTTATGTTCTCCGCTCATTCTGAGTGACTGCGGTGTTATTTTCTTGAAATATCCGCTTGCTGTCACAAATATATTTACCGGATAGTCCGGCGTATCATCAATAACTTCTGTTTCCTGCTCAGTATATTCGCAAATAAGTGTTTTTCTTGGTTGCGAATAATTTTTTATAACATCCTTTAATTCTTTTATTATTATTTTTCTTATCTTATGTTTGTCCTGTAATATATCTTCCATTTCAGCTATATCTTTTTTAAGACTGTCCACTTCCTCAATACGTCTGAGTATATACTGTCTGTTTATATTCCTGAGCTTTATTTCTGCAACATATTCCGCCTGCTCCCTGTCTATGCTGAACTTCTTTTCAAGATTCGGTACAACATCGCTTTCGTTCTGGGTTTCACGGATTATTTTTATTGCCGTATCAAGGTCAAGTAATATTTTTGCGAGTGCTTCCAGTAAGTGAAGCTTTGATTTCTTATTCTGTAAATCGTGGTACGTCCGGCGGTGTATGCACTCCTCACGGAATGCCGTCCATTCTGTAAGTATTTCCCGTACGCCCATTACTTTCGGAGTACCTGCAATAAGTATATTGAAGTTACAGGAATAGTTATCCTGAAGCGGTGTAAGTCTGTAGAGTTTCTGCATAAGCTTTTCGGGGTCTGTACCACGTTTAAGGTCTATTGCTATTTTAAGACCGTCTATGTCCGTCTCGTCACGAATATACGAAACTTCACGTATTTTGCCGTTTTTTACAAGTTCCACTATTTTGTCTATAATAGCTTCTATGGTGGTCGTATACGGAATCTGTGTTATCTCTATGCAGTTGGAAGACTTGTCGTATCTGTATTGAGAACGGATTTTTATACTTCCCCTGCCCGTTTCGTAAATCTTCCGGAGTTCGTTTTCATCATAGAGCATAAGTCCGCCACTCGGGAAGTCCGGAGCTTTAAGCGTTGTAATAATATCGTGGTCTGGATTTTTCATAAGTGCTATTGTAGTTTCGCAGACCTCCGCAAGATTGAACGGACATACATTACTTGCCATTGATACGGCTATACCGGTATTGGAGTTTACAAGCACTGTCGGAAACGTTGCCGGTAATAATGTAGGCTCCTGCATAGTGTTGTCGTAGTTGGGTACAAAGTCCACTGTTTCCTTGTCTATGTCACGGAAAAGCTCATTACAGATTTTTTCAAGCTTTACTTCCGTGTAACGTGGTGCGGCAAAGTGCATTTTACTGGAATAGGCTTTGCCGAAGTTGCCCTTTGAATCTATATATGGGTGCAGAAGTGCTTCATTGCCCCTTGTCATACGGACGAGAGTTTCATATATAGCCTGGTCGCCGTGCGGATTGA
>CAMWRL010000155.1 GCA_947176685.1 uncultured Ruminococcus sp.
GTCGGCAGGAATAATGTTTTTGCCGTAAGAAATCATTTTACCGAAATAGTTTGTTGCGTCGCTCACCCACGCTATTGAACCGGCATAAGTTTCTTTGGCAATTTCATTGCTGTCGTAATACTCAAGCTGCGGAATAACGCTTTTGTCAACCAGCTCTTTATAAAACTCTATCATATACTGAAAATCTTTGGCTGTAAAATTAAGCTCGTTGTTTTCGATAATCTTTTTTCCGCAGTTCTGCTCTGCGTTTGCGATAAGGTAAAGCCATATTGACTTTGAAGCCCCACTCATCGGATATATCCCGTCTTTTTTCATCACTTCGGCTGCGTTGAAAAGGTCATTCCACGTTTTTGGCGTATCAAGACCATATCTGTCATAAATGTCCTGATTTATATAAACCGTTTCGGCGTTCATAGCTATGGGGACAGCGTTGAGACAGTCATTTTTTATGCCGTATTCAATAACGTCTTCGGAAAATTGAGACAGGTCAAAATTATTGAGTTTGTATATATCATAGTAGCCTTTGCCGTCTTCGGAGTACTGGGACAGCCAACTGAAATTTATCTGCATAACGTCAGCTTCCGTATTGGAACGCATCTGTATTTTGCTTCTTTCCTCATAGCCCGACCATTCGGAGTAACTGCAATTGACTTTTATATTGGGGTATTTTTCCTCAAAAAGCTCAACTGCTTTTATAGTATATTTATTTCTTGCGTCCGTACCCCACCACGAAAGGTTTATCTGAGTCTGTCTGCTCTGCTGAGTAACGACCGGTTCGGATTTGTTGCAAGATGACAGGGCAAGAAGTGCCATACTTCCGGTAACTGCGAGTATTCTGCTGAAAACTTTCATTTGCTGTACCCCCTTAATCATAAATTACAAAACAGTCCTTACCGTTTTTCTTAGCGGTAAAAAGAGCGATGTTTGCGCATTCATAAATCTTGTCAGCATTCGTACCGCTTTCGGGAAAGACTGCTGCACCGATACTTACTGTTACAGGGAAATTTCCTCTTTCGGTTTGTGCGGCGGAACGGTATGCCGTACAGACGTCCGCACATTTTCTTGAAAGTTCTTTGCGGGTAATCATTTTGTCCTTGTCGTTCACGGCAATCAGCACGGCGAAAAGGTCTGTATTAATTCTTCCCACACATTCGGCTTTCGGGAAAAGACGTTGTATTTCGTTTACAAGGCGGCTGGCATTGCCTTCGGAGTAACTCCGTCCGAAATTATATATCATTTCCCTGTAGTTGTCCATATCAATCAGCAGCATAGCATATGAGCCTTTCTGTTCAGAAAGAATGTTATCAGCTTTTTCCATAAATGCATTTTTGGTGGAAATTGTGCTGAATTCTTCATCATAAGAATTTTCCTTGAGGTTGGCGGCAACGATTCTTGCGGAGTCGGTGAGTCTGGAAGTAAAGAATACTCCGACAAGTACAGCAAGCAGTGCAGCCAGAGCAGCTCCAGCATAAATATATATCTGCATCTGATTTGTTTCTTTCATAATAACGTCAGTCGGTACGGAGCATATTATGTACCAGCCTACGTCACAGGAACTTACAGTGATAAGATATTTGTCGTCCAGTATTGTGGCGGAGTCCTTGTCCGTAACCTGAAGACTTATTTCAGTCGGGAGAATCTTTCCTGTTTCGTCTTTTTCAGTGGAGTTCATAATTATGTGATTTGTGTCTGTAAGACGTATGGTCATACCGTTTTTCGATTCAGGATTTTCAAGAACGTCCGAAATTTCGGAAGTATAGATTGATATGACAAGCAAAGCATTGTCGTGGATTCTCTTTACATAGTAGATGCGTTCATAGTCATTCTGATAACCCGTATGCCAGCCGTCAAGGGTACGTTTACGGGAAATCATCTTTTCAAAGTCCTCAAACATTTCGTCACCGAAAAGACTTTTAGTACCTTTGGAGATATTGCCAATAGTATCGCCGTTACGGTAAACTATTCCATAGTCGACAAAGTTTTCCATAAGGCATATTTTCTTCAGTTCATCTGAAATAACCTTTTCGGTGTTGATAGCTTCGTATTCGTTGACTGACTTTTCGGCTGTATCATAAGTATACGCTTCGTCAATCGAGAAAGCAAGAGTAGCAGAATTTTCCATACGTGAAAGGTAGCTGTTAAGGTTGACGCTTAGCTGGGCAGTGAGTGAAGATGTCATTGAACTTACCTTTTGCTGGATAACTTTTTCACTGGTGTTTACTGAAAATATCGTGACGCCTATAATTGCCGATACAATGATTACCACATAGCCGATAATCATTGATAATCTCATACTGCGTATTTTCATAAGACCGTATGCACTTTTTTCTTTTCTTGTCATAATATCCCTCCATAATATTTTCTGTCATATCACAATGGCGACAGATTTTTTGTTAATACAAAAGCCGGAAAGTCTGAATCCTTCCGGCAGTTGTTTCAGAAATCTTTTTTGATAAACTCATCAGCGGGAATCGGTTTTGAGTAGTA
Source organism: uncultured Ruminococcus sp. (assembly GCA_947176685.1). GTDB lineage: Bacteria > Bacillota > Clostridia > Oscillospirales > Ruminococcaceae > Ruminococcus. Next base: position 2,488 of record CAMWRL010000155.1, read on the forward strand.
ATATCCCTGAAAACTCTTTACGCCGTAATGCCTGAGAAAATCACGCATCTGGGCATTTTCGACTCCTTCCACGCAGACTTCCGCTTTGAAAGCGTCTGCAAGCGAAGATATAAACTGTACTGTATTCTGGTCGGAAGGGCTTTTTTCAATATCCTTGACAAATTCACGGTCAATCTTGACTGTATCAATCGGGAGGGTTCTCAGCACGCCGAGCGACGAAAATCCCGTACCGAAGTCGTCAAGAGCTATTTTTATACCACGTTCACGCAATATACTGAACATATTACTTAGAACGCTTATATCAAGCAGGCGGCAGCGTTCGGTAATTTCAAGACAGAGATTTTGCGGTGGAAAGCCTGTTTCTTCAAGTATGAAGAAAACGTCCGTTACGAAGTCGCTTTTTTCAAGCTGCGCATAGGATATGTTGACATTCATAATGAAGTCGGGGTATTTTTCGAGGAATACTTTACCGTCGGTCATTGCCTGACGGAGAATCCATTTTCCGAGTTCCGGAAACAGTACGTCCTGCTCGAGTACCGGAACGAACTGTACCGGCGAAACTGTACCATATTTATCGTTTTTCCAACGGATAAGGGCTTCCATACCCTTGAGTTTTTCTGTATCTGAGTACATTATGGGCTGGTAACAGAGGAAAAATCCCTTACAGTTTTCAAGTACGCTGTTTCTGATAACGTTTATGGTTTCTATGGAATTTTTGTCTCTTCTGTTTTCCAGATTGTCGAAGATTATCATATCACCCAGACGTCTGTTTTTTGATTCGTAGTAGATATATTTGAGACAGGAATATATAGTCTGGCTTTCTATATCAAAATTTTTAAGTATTAAAGTTCCGGCGTTTAGGGAAATACTGAGTCTTTCGCCATCAACGAAGAAGTTATGGGACACCTGTTCCTGAAGTTTGCTGTAAAGTTCAACGGCTTTTTTTTCGTCAATCGAGTGACTTATTATGGCGAACTTTGTGCCGTCCATACGGTATATTTCGCCGTATTCTCCGAAAATATCATTTATACAGCCGGCGAAGCTTCTCAGCACCTTGTTGCCGAATTTGTAGCCGTGTACATCATTAATAACGGAAAAACCGGTTATTCCGGTAATAATAACTGAACTTTTCTTCTTTTTCCAGAGTATAGATTTTATATCATCAAAGAAGCCGTAAAGACTTCTGAGACCTGTTATAGTGTCAATATAACTCAAAGAGCCGTGATTTTTTATAGCACCTGCGAAATATTCGGGTTCGCCGTTTTCGTCACGTATAACAGCGCCCTTGCAGGTGCAGACAACATAATTACCGTCAGCGCTTCTTGCACGGTACTGCATATTATGATTCTTGCCGGTGCCGGAAAATATATCGTTTATACTTTTACGGTAACTTTCACGGTCATCGGGATGAATGAACGTTTCCCAGACAGAGCCTGCATTATGCATATAGCGGTCAGGCAGGTTGAAATAGTCAACTGCACTTTTTGACCAACGTGAGTAGTTGTATTTCATATCGCAAAGATAGATATAACTGCCTTCTGACAGAATAGCAAAAGTTTCAAACATACTGTCAAGTTTTCCGAGTCTGTTTTTATCCATTTAAAAGCCTCCCCGCTGATTCTGCGATAAGATAAATTCAATATTCATTTTTATTATAACACGGTTTGCGCAGGATTTCAAGTCTTTTCGCCAAAGCACCGTTATTTTTGTGGGAAATCACTAATTTTTATAGTACTTTTTTGACGTCCGTATGAAATTGGTTGTCTGTATGTTCGGGTATTCTTTACAAAAACGTCCGGTTATGTTATAATAAATCATATTGCTTGTCTGAAAGGAAGTGATTTATATAAACAGAAAAATTATCAGGTACATTTCAGCCGGAATTATTTTATCCGGAGTTCTGGGCGGAATATTTCCGGTGACGGAGAGTGCGGCGGCAGGCGGAATAACCATAAATGAAGTCTGTCCGGAAAACACTTTCTGCAAAGCACCGGACGGCGGAGTTTATGCGTGGGCGGAATTATATAACAGTTCATCGGGGAGCGTGGATATAAGCGGCTGGGGATTTTCGGACGACCCGTCAGACCTGCGGAAATATACACTTCCTGCCGGAACGGTCATACAGTCCGGAGAGAGAAAACTAATATACTGCACTCCGGAAAGTACCATTACAAATATTGCAGGGGACGAAAATATAATAAT
>CAMWRL010000156.1 GCA_947176685.1 uncultured Ruminococcus sp.
GATACGCCCCACGACCTGCAAAGAAAGTCCATTCACGGGCAAGCACCGGAGATATGCCCTCGAAAACTTTTATTAAAGCTTTGGACAACTCCGCCTGCGAATTTTCACGGAGCTTTTCGGTAATCTTTTCCGGCTCAGCTGTCAGAAAATTCAATCTTTCACTTTTGGGCGGCAAAGTGTACGTCATTGCCGGAAGTACCATTCTTTCACGGGACATTTCGCTGTCAACACGCTTTATGCTGTCAATAATTTTTCCGTCACTTATTATTATGAGGTTGGAACATCTTCCCATAATCTCACACGCAAGAGTTATGACAACCACATCGCCCAGTTCGTTGACGCGCTCAAAATCAAGGAAAAGTATACGTTCAAGACCGTCCTGCCGTATGTCAATAAGTTTTCCACTGCCTAAACGCTTTCTTAAAAGCATACAGAACATTGGCGGAGTCTGTGGATTATCAACGCTTTTTTCTGTTATATGAACTCTTGCACTGCCGGCGTTTGCGGAAATATAGAGCTTTTTACTGCCCGACCGTGTGCGTATGGAAATAACAACTTCTTCCCGTGACGGCTGGTGAATTTTTTCGATACGACCGCCTATAAGCGGTGTGAGTTCGTTTTTTACTGCAAACAGAAACGCTCCGTCAAGAGCCATAATAAATCATTCCTTTACTATTTTTCTATTGTCAAACATATATACAAGTATTCCCATACAGGACAGAAACAGCGGTATGCTTATGTAAAAAAGCCACATCTGATTTGCGATAAAATCAGAATAACAACTTACAATATATATGGCGGCATTGGCAATGCTGTGAAATATAATGCAGTAAATAATATTCCCCGATTTGCAGAATATAGTACCAAGAATTATTCCGACAATGAAAATATCCGCAAATCTTGGTAAATCTCCGCCGAAATGTATAGCCGCCCATATTGCAGACACAAGTATGAATGAAACAATTTTCTTTCTGTGTCCGTCGGACATCAGCAGCAGGGTAAGCATTGAAAATCTGAAAATAATCTCTTCTGATACAGGTGCTAAAAATGCTGTACCTATCCAGTCTGTTAAAGTGTTTCTATAGTCGGATGGCTCGTCAAGTATTGACCTGTATTCTGTAAACGCCATTATTGCCGTGTACGCCAGTGCCATTGAAATAATTAAAACTGTTTCTTTCGGGTCTGGTTTTTTCAATGAATCCTTTATATTAATATTGAACTGTTTTTTCATAACAAACATACATAACAGCGCACCGGCAAATACTGACAAGTCCATAATAAAACCGCTGTACTTTTCACTGGTTATTCCGGCAAAGACTACTCCCAGTCCCATAGGACACAATCCTGCAAGAAGCATCACAAAAGCATAACCGAGTTGTTTTATGTAACCTTTCACAATGTCCTCCTGTATATAAGCAGTTCAAAATCGGCAGTTACTTCCAGACTATCAAGAGCCTTTAACCGTTCCTGCTGAACTTTTCCTGTACGGTAATAGTATGGCGTCATTGAAAAAAGTGACTGTATATCCTGCCGGCTGTCAAGCTGAAATTTATATGTTATGCGATTTTTTCCGGCAAGCCCGAAGCCTTCCAGTTCATAGGGCTTGACCTCGTTTTTGTAAGGAGTGTCATAAACAGCTTTTTTGAGTTCCCAGAGGTGCATTTCGGACGGTATCGCCATAAACATTGTACCGCCTTTTCTGAGTACACGCCGGAACTCCTTACCGCAATAGGGCGAAAAAATCGTCACCAGACTGTTACAGGAGCTGTCCGCAACAGGAATATGAAATACGCTTGCCGCCGCAAAGGTTATATTTTTACAGCGTTTTGCGGCAAATTCAACAGCAGTCTTTGATATATCTATACCGTAAATCTCTGAGTTATTCAACACTTCGCTTATTCCGGCTGTATAATAGCCCTCTCCGCAGCCTGCGTCAAGAATGACTCCATTATGGACTTTTTCGCACAAAGCGTCACGCAACGGTGAATAATATCCTTTTTCCAGAAAGTTCCGTCTTGCCTGTACCATAAACCTGTTGTCTCCGTGAACCGTTTTACCGGTGTGCTTCGACAACAGAAGATTTACATAACCGCTTTTGGCTATATCAAAGCTGTGTCTTGCCGTACAGGTGTACGCCTTGCCGGAAACGGTCAGTTTCTGACCGCACACCGGACAAATTAATATACCCATTCTGCGCACCTCACAAATAAATTGCAGGGTCTATGGAAGTCTCTCCGACAATGACTTCAAGCTGTGGAAACTTCTCCTCAATAGTACAGCGCAGTTCTTCAAGGACTATGTTTTCTGTGTGAAAATGTCCGCAGTCAAACAACGTAATATGACGGTTGTTAGCATCAATCCATACATCGTGCTTGACATCTCCGGTAATGAATGCATCGCATTTTTTTCTGATTGCAAGGTCAAGCATAGAACCGCCCGAACCTGAACAGAATGCAAAGCGTTTTATACGGCTTGTGCCGAAACGGTTCATTCTGACATACGGACAACCGAAAATGTCCTTTAAAACCTGTCCGAACTTATCGGGGTCAATATTTTCCTTGAGCTGGCAAATCCAGCCAAGATTATTATTGTTGCCGCAGTCTTCCAGAAACTCCGGTTCGCCGTCAAACTCGAAATGCTCCGAAAGCTTTTTCAGAATAACGCCGTTAGTACCGCCCTTTGCTATATCAAGATTTGTATGCATACAGATTGCCGCAATATCACTGTAAATCAGTCTGAAAACAGGACTTTTGCGGTTTATCTTCTTCAGCGGACGGAATATTACAGGGTGATGCGAAATCATTAATTCCGCACCTTTGCACTCTGCCTCATATATTGACGGAATAGTTATATCCAAAGTAAGCATTATCTTACTGCATTCCATCTCGTAATTTTCAACCAGAAATCCGGAGTTGTCCCATTCTTCCTGAGCCTCAACGGGATAAACTTCGTTCAGATAGCCGTAAACGTCATTTATTTTAACTTTTCCTATACCGTTTTCGAGCTTGTGGGCAAGTGCCAGAAAATGCACTGATTCATAACGCATACCGCCCTTTTCAAGAGCCGAGCCGACTTTCCGCAGCCGTGAAACCTCATTTTTCTTGTACTTTTGTGCGAGAGGGTCGTCATCACTGAAAAATCCTGCAAGAGTTTCTGTTTCCGTCAACCGCTGAAACTGTCCACTCCATTCTGCGCACATCACAACATAAAGTTTGTCACCGTCTTCGGCTATTTTTTCGGTAGTAATTGCAAAATTACTGTCATACAGCCATTTACGCAAAACTTCCGGTTTAGTCATCGGTTGGAGAATAAGACGGATTCCGCTTTCAGTCAGGTCAGTACACTTGTGGAGAATTTCAACAATATTTTCCCCGCCCATTCCGGCAATGACGATATCCGAAACTCCGTCAAGAGGAATATTTTCCAGACCGTCCGAACGGATAATTTCCACCTTGTCCGCAACGTTATTTTTTTCAACCGTTCGTTGTGCCGCCGCTATAGGTCCTAAATTTATATCTGAAGCTATTACTTTTTCGCATTTTCCGCTTAAAATGAGTTCCACAGCAAGGTAAGCGTGGTCTGTACCGACATCGCAGACGATTCCGTTACCGCTGACCATTTCCGCACACATTTTCAATCTGTTATCGAGCATAATTCTACACCTTTCATCTTTTATACACAAAAATACAGGCGTGTCAATGACACGCCTCAATATCCATTACTTTTTTGCAGAGAAGTGAGCGTTGAGTTTTTCAACCAAAGCATCTGCGTCAGTTCCGTGAACAGCGCAGGCTTCCTCAATTGACTCGCCTCTTGAAGCGGGACAGCCAAGGCAGTGCATACCGATTTCAAGGAAATACGGAGCAACTTCAAAATCCGCATCAAGGATATCACCAATAATGGTATCTTTAGTAATCTGCATAAAACAACGTCCTTTCATTTGATAGTAAAATCCGCAGTACAGCTCAATTGCCGCACTACGGACTTGTGTAAGCAATCAAGCTTCGTTCATCTTAGCGAAACATTCGCTGCAATAAACAGCTCTGCCTTCCTTTGGTTCAAAAGGAACTTTTGCGTCCTTGCCGCAGGAAGCGCAGACAGCAGTATACATAACTCTTTCAGTTCTGCCGGCGTTCTTTCTTGCGTCACGGCAAGGCTTGCATCTCTGGGGTTCGTTAACGAAACCTTTTTCAGCAAAAAACTCCTGTTCTCCTGCTGAGAAAATGAATTCATTTCCACATTCTTTGCAGACTAATGTTTTGTCTTCGTACATGGTATAGTACCTCACTTAAAAAAATTTGACACACTTCCCACTGTATATGGGCTAAACTCCGGTTGTCCGGCGGTGTTGTAGGTTTGATTTCATGCTGAACGTCCGAAAATTACAACGGTATCAAATGAGGATAACCTGACTTAAATCCCTTTTCACGGCGTTGAACACCGCAGATATATATAATAGTCCTCTGCTCGCAGGCACAGGAATAATATATCATTATCCCATATTATTCGGGTCTGCTTCAATGGCTTTCAGGAGGTCTGCCATATCGTCACCCATCAGATTCTTAACCGGCTTTTTGGGCTGAGGTTTAGGCTGAACGGGTGCAGGAGCCGGCTTTTCATCCGGAGGCTTTACTGAAAACGATTTCATAATATCGTCCATAT
>CAMWRL010000157.1 GCA_947176685.1 uncultured Ruminococcus sp.
AGCACCAACGCCTTTTATTTTTTTCAGTTCGGTGCGTGCGTCGTCAAGGGGCATTGCCTTTATTTTTTCAAGGTCTGTACTGCTGTCCGAAACTCTCTTTACAGCATCGCAGATATATTTTGCACGGAATCCGCTTCTCAGGTATTCCAAACTTTCGGAAGTTTCGTCCGCAAGCATTCCGGCAGTCGGAAACTTTCCATAATGACTGCATAAACGGTCAATAATGCCCTTGATACGGGGAATGTTGTTGTTCTGTGATATTATGAACGATATAAGACATTCCCATGCGTCCTGTCTTAGAAGCCTTATACCTCCGGCAAACTGACAGGCTTTTGCAAGTGTCTCGTCTTCCGAAAACTGTCTTTTAAGTTCGGCATAGTCCGTCCCGAAATCAAAGTAATCATACCATATATCAAGGAAATCTTTTTCCGTAGTGTCGTGAAAAGTAAAAATATTATTATTCTGTGAAACTTTCAGGTAAGTGTTCAGAAAATGCCCCTCATAGGTATTTTGTGAGGTTTTCTTCCAGCGGAAAGCCTGTCCGCAGTCAAGAGTGTCGTCAAGGTCGAAATCCCTTTCAGAAACGATAATATCATTGTTTTTTACAGAATAGTCCATAATAATGCTCCTTTATGAAATTTAGGTGAAAATATACAGAAAAGACTTGATTTTTCTGTCAGTTTGTACTAAAATATCAGTAATACATTTTTAACGGAAAGGAATGGTTATTTATGAGCGATATAGAAATTTTTGACGAAGTACTGGATAATCTTCCCGTACTTGCAAAGCAGAATCCCGATTCGGTCAAGGAAAGGTTGTCAGGACTGTTTCTTGACTTCCTTGAATTGTCTCATCTCTACGATTCAGCGATAGAGGTCGTTAAAACTTACCTCAATATCCTTGACAGCGAATTTAATGTGAAGTTCCAGCGCAATCCCATACATAATATTGAAAGCCGTCTGAAATCTCCGCAGTCCATAATAGGCAAGCTCCAGAAAAAAGACCTGCCGCTGACAGCTGGAGCAGCAAGAAAGAATCTGCTTGACATTGCCGGAATCCGTGTGACCTGTTATTACATAAGCGACATATATGCGATAGTTGAAATGCTTTGCCACAGGGACGATTTCACGTTGATAAAACAGAAAGACTATATCAAGAATCCCAAGCCGAGTGGTTACAGAAGCTATCATCTTATTGTAAACGTGCCTGTATACCTGTCCGCTAAAAAGAGTTACGCACCGGTTGAAATTCAGATAAGAACGATTGCGATGGACTTCTGGGCAAGTCTGGAACACCAGCTTAAATATAAACCGTCAGCGGCGATAACTCCGGAGATTTCGGAAGAACTCAAGGAATGCGCAGAAAGAATTGCGGAAACCGACTTGCAGATGCAAAGAATATTTATGGAAATAAATAATCTGGACTGATAACGAAAAATGACCTTTTTACGGGTCATTTTTTTATTCCTGCGACCGCACTGAATATAAAAAATACCACTATGTCTGCTGTAACTATTGTAGCACCTACGGGAGTTTCGCATAACAGCGACACTATAAAACCACTTCCGGCACACACTACCGAAATTATTGCAGAACATACTATAACGCTTCTGAAGCTCCTGAAAACCCTCATAGCTGTTATTGACGGGAAGATTATCAGTGCCGAAATAAGCAGAGACCCGACAAGGCTCATGGCAAGTACTATTATCATAGCCGTTATAACCGCTATAATAAGGTTGTAAAGGTCTGCATTTATGCCTGTAGCCTTTGAGAAATTCTCATCGAAAGTTACCGCAAAAATCTTGTTGTAGAAAAGAACGAATACCAGTAATACTATTACCGAAAGTCCCGTACATAATAATACTTCTTTTCTGTCAAGAGTTAGTATTGACGTTGAACCGAAAAGCGTACTGCAAACGTCTCCGGCAACGTTGGCGGATTTTGAAAAAAGGTTTATAAGCATATAACCCGTTGCCAATGCTCCTACTGAAATCATAGCCGTTGAAGCATCTCCCCGTATTCTGGTATTTCTGCTCGTCCGAAGTATAAGAACTGCGGATATTACGGTAATCGGCAGAATAATAATCATCTGGTTGGACAGTCCGGTTACAGTCGCAACTGCCATTGCTCCGAAAGCTACATGGGACAGTCCGTCACCTATGAAAGAGAATCTTTTCAGTACCAAAGTCACTCCCAGCAACGAAGCGCATAACGATACCAGTAAAGCAACCGTCAGGGCGTACCCGACCAGCGGAAAACTGAAATAATACTGTAACTTTTCAAACATAAAAACCGTCCTCTGTTTCAATAAAGTTCCTGCCGGTCTGACTGTTGATATAGTCGGCAGTCGTACCGTAAAAAAGTTGTTTTTTAGCTATATGGAGTATATGGGAAGCATATTTTAGTGAAGCCCCTATATCGTGGGAAACCATTATAATAGTAATACCCTTTTTGTTAAGTCCGGAAATAAGTTCATATAAATCGCTCTGGGCTTTCGGGTCAAGACCCGTTACAGGTTCATCAAGCAGAAGCATTTCGCTTGTTGCGCATAAGGCTCTTGCAAGCAGTACCCTTTGCTGCTGACCGCCGGAAAGTTCTCTGTAGCATTTTCCGGCGAGGTCTTCTATATGGAGCTGTTTCATATTGTTTTCCGCAAGCTTCTTGTCAGCCTTGTTGTAGAAAGGTCTCAGACCGCACCTTGCGAGACAGCCCGAAAGTACTATTTCCCTTACCGAAGCCGGAAAGTCTCTCTGTACGGGGGTCTGCTGCGGTAAGTAGCCGATTTCCCTTGATGTAAAGCCGTCCCAGATTATTTCACCGCTGACGGGTTTTTTCAGACCTAACAGGGCTTTTATGAGGGTGCTTTTTCCCGAACCGTTTTCGCCTAATATGCAGAGATAGTCACCGGAGTTTATAGTAAAATCAAGGTCTTCTGTAACAATGCCGTCCTCATAACCTAGAGAAGCGTTATGGCAGATAATTTTCTTATTCATTGCAGAACCTCTTTCAGTACATCAAGATTTGACTGCATTATGGAAAGATATGTCACGTTGTCAGCCTGCTGTGCGGTCACGGACTGTATCGAATCAAGGCATACAATATTCTGGTTTTTTGCCTCAGTAGCGGAAACTATAGCTTTAGCTATGGAGCTGTCCGCACCCTCTATGGTGAAAATCGTATTTATATCAAGTTCGTCAATCTTGTCGGCAAGGAAAGTTATAGTTTCAAAACTTGCCTCAGTTTCAGCACTGCAACCCGAAAAAGCCGCATAGTAGTCCAGACCGTAGTCGTCAGTGAGATAACGGAAAGGGAATCTGTCTCCGAAAACAAGCGTTTTATTCTGGACTGCCGAAAGGCTTTCCCTGTACTGACTGTCAAGGTTATCAAGACTGCTGCAGTATTCCGAAAAGTTATCCCGATAGCCGCTGGCGTTGTCGGGGTCAAGGGCGCATATTTCTTCTGTTATAGTTCCGCAAAGCTTCTTTGCATTGCCGAGAGACAGCCATATATGTTCGTCAAATTCAGCTTCTCCGGAATCTTCCTGTTCTGACTGCATACCCTCTTTGAGTTCCTCCTCCTTGACGGAATCTCCCAGACTGTCCAGCAGACTTATTTTCCGTAAGTTCTTGTTTTTAGCCTGACTGGCGGCATCTTCTGCCCAGACATCCGACTCTCCTCCGATATAAATAAAAAGGTCGCAGGAAGATATTTTAATAATATCGTTCATAGTTGGCTGGTAGCTGTGCATATCCGAACCGTTGGCAAGCAGATAGGTTATTTCAAAGTTTCCGGAATGGTTTCCGATGATTTCCCGTACCCAGTCGTATGCCGGAAAAACCGTACAGACTATATTTATTCTGTCACTGGTTTCGGGAGCTTTTCCACAGCCGGAAAGCATTATCATACAGCATATTACAGCAAAAATTCTTCGCATAAAAAAACTCCTTAAAGATGATACGAAAATGAAAATCATTCTCAGATTCAGATTATATCATATATTCAACCGCTTGTCAAGAGTTTTTTCAGTAGATTCGTCCTGAAACTATTGAAAAATGAAACGAAAAGTGATATAATAATTAACTATAATCAATCTATTAAACAGGTCTGTTACAGGAGAAAAATTGCCATATGCCGAAAATCACAAAATATCTTCTTTTTACATTTATAACCTCATGGGCATTTCAGATAATAGGTTCTCATGATTTTAATTTAGAAAGCACTGCCGGAATGATAAGTTTCAGTCAGGCGGTATCTTTGTGTATGCTTATGCCAACGCTCGGAGCTTTGTTCGCAAAGGCAGATATTCGCAATATGGGCTGGAAACCGAATTTTGAAAAAAATATAAAGTTGATACTCTTTGCATGGCTGATGCCTACTGTTTTTCAGATTGCAGGGGCAGCATTTTATTATATTGTGTTTCCTGAAGATTTCGATACTTCTGGAGCAGTTCTGAGAGATATGTCTCCCTCCGCCTTTGCAGAGTTTGAAAAAAGCGGAAGCTCCTATGGAGTTTATATTGCAAAAGAAATTTTTTATTCGCTGACTTCATTCTATACATTTCTTGCTGTATTTACGGGACTTGGTGAGGAAATCGGCTGGAGGGGATTCCTCTTTCCTGAACTGAAAAAAAGTCTCGGCAAAACGAAAGGTGTT
>CAMWRL010000158.1 GCA_947176685.1 uncultured Ruminococcus sp.
ACAAAAAACTTCTGAAGAACTTGAAATGAATATCTTCATATATGTTGCTGGTACTTCGGACAGCTACAGAAGCTATTATGATATTGAAGTTTTCGCTGACGACTTTTATGACGAGATTTACGGAGAAGATACTGATGGAATTCTCTATTATATGGACTTGTCCGGACGCTCTCCGGCATATGACTACATATCAACAAGCGGCAAGGCAGTACTTCTGTATCAGAGTTGTATTGATAATATATTCACACGTCTGGACAAATACTTACCGCCGTCCGGACAGACGGTCTATCCCGAAAATGTTGAAAACACTGTAAAGGAATTTTTAAGCGCAATAAAAACTTACAGCAAAATTGCTCCAGGTTCAACAGCATATTATTACGACAAATCTTCCGGAAAATATATGTTTATGAAAAACGGCGAATTTGTAGTATCAAAGCACAAACCAATGATATATAATATAATTCTGCTGTTTGCCTGTATGGTTTTCGGACTGTTGGTTGCGGTTATAGTATACTTCGTGACAAAGAGCAGGTACAGATTCAAGAAAAGTCAGAACTCCGTTGTATATGTACAGAATGATAAAACGGTGTTCCACAGGAGTACAGATACATTCATAAGAACGTACACCACAAAGCACAAGATTGAAACAAGCAGCGGCGGAGGTCGCAGCGGAGGCGGCGGTCACAGTCACAGCGGCGGACACGGCGGCGGCGGTCATCACAGATAATAAAAAAAAAGGAGGTAATAATGAAAGATTATACTGAAATATTCTCAAAGGCAATAGATTTATCATCGGGATATGATATAGATAAGATATGTGATATAATAAACGTAATCGGCGACAATTATTGCGGAACAGATGATGAATGGTGTACTTATCTCTGGTATGATTTGTGTAAAAAAACGGCAGATAATAAACTGGGAGATAATTATGGATATTTGTCAAGGGATTATTCTGTAGCTTTGATTAAAGAAAACTGCCCCGATATAATTAAACATACCCTTGCCGAAAACAACATACTTTTAACTGAGTTTGAAGAGCCTATGTGTTGTAATGAAGATGTTCTGCGGGAGTATGTTCAAGGACGACGTGTGATTGACGAGTCTGTTTTTCTGAATAACAGCGATTTTTCATTTGACGACGAAAGATTTGAACTGATATTACATCGTCTTGAAACAGGTGAGCGTTACTATATTGACGCAGAAAATTTTATGTTTGATGACATTCATACAAAATGGTAAAATAAAAAAAACGGACGGTTTACAGCCGTCCGCTTTATTTATTCAGTTATTCATTCCGATTTCAATAGCCTTGAAATTATTTTCAATAAGGTGAGCCTTTGACGGAGGTACAACTTTTTCGATAGCTTTTTTCATTGTATCAAGTGTGAAAAGGTTAGTTTCCTTTAAAAGCTTGCCAAGCAGAATGATATTTGAGCCGCCTTTTAAAGCGTTATCTTCAGCAAGCTGCGAAGACGGTATATAATAACATTCAACATCATCTCTTTCGCACTTCGACTCAACAAGCGTGCTGTCAATGAAGATTTTACCGCCGGACTTGACATCATTCACGAACTTGTCAAAAGACGGCTGATTCATAGCAACCAGAATATCCGGTGCAAGCACAAGCGGTGAACCTATCGGGTCATCGGAAATACATACCGAACAGTTAGCCGTACCGCCACGCATTTCAGGGCCATACGAGGGAAGCCATGATAATTCCTTGTTGTCCATAAGACCGCAGTATGCAAGGATTTTTCCGGCAAAAAGTACGCCTTGTCCGCCGAATCCTGCAAGAAGTATTTCAGTAGTCATCAGTTGCTGCCCCCTTCCGCTGTAACGTCCTTGTAAACGCCGAGAGGATAATAAGGAATCATTTCATCCTGAAGTCTCTTTATAGCCTCAACCGGAGACATACCCCAGTTAGTAGGACAAGTTGAAAGAACTTCAACGATTGAAAGTCCCCTCTTTTCTTTCTGGTTCTCAAAAGCCTTTCTGATAGCCTTTTTAGCTTCACGGATATGCGGTACTGTATCAACTGCCACTCTCTGCGCAAGTGCCGTTCCGGTCAGTGTGGAAAGCATTTCGCATACTCTCACGGGATATCCGGCAAGCTCTGGGTCACGACCGTAAGGAGTAGTTTGGGTAACCTGTCCGGGGATAGTTGTGGGAGCCATCTGACCGCCCGTCATACCGTAGATAGTGTTGTTGATAAAAATTATAACAATATTTTCTCCTCGTGTGGCAACGTGTACAGTTTCGGCAGTACCGATTGCGGCAAGGTCGCCGTCACCCTGATATGTAAATACAAACTTATCGGGATTGGTTCTCTTTACGCCCGTAGCAACTGCCGGCGCACGTCCGTGAGGAGCTTCAATCATATCGCAGTTGAAGTAATCATATGCCATTACGGAACAGCCGACCGGACATATACCGATTGTATCGCCTTCAATGCCCATTTCGTCAATGACTTCGCATACAAGTCTGTGGACTATACCGTGAGTACAGCCCGGACAGTAATGTGTCGAAACATCAATAAGTGACTTTGGTCTTTCAAATACAACAGCCATTATTCAGCACCTCCGATTTTTTTGATTTCCTCCAGAATTTCAGCCGGAGTAGGAATAATACCGCCTGTCCTGCCAAAGAAGTGTACAGGCTTTGAACAATTGATTGCAAGCTTCACATCATCAATCATCTGACCCATTGACATTTCAACGTCAAGCAGGCACTTAGCGGACTTGCAGGCTTCGTTGATTTCCTTTACAGGGAAAGGCCACAGCGTCTTAGGACGGAACATACCTGCTTTTATTCCGATTTCACGGGCAGAATTTACAGCGGACTTTACAACACGGGCAGTTGCACCGTATGCACAAAGAAGTATATCGCAATCTTCAGTGAGATAAAGTTCTGCGTCAGTTTCGTCAGCCTTGATTTTTTCGTATCTCTCGAATCTCTCATAGACAGATGTCTGGAGTTCGTCGGGCTTGAGGTAAAGCGAATTGATAATATGATGTTCTCTCTTGTTCTGATGACCGTTGGCAGCCCATGAACTTTTATCATAAGCTTCAGCGTTGATTTCAGGGAATGAAACGGGTTCCATCATCTGACCCAGAAGACCGTCAGCTAAAATCATAGCGGGCATTCTGTACTTGTCGGCACGGTCAAAAGATTTAACTACCATGTCAACCATTTCCTGAACAGAAGCCGGAGCGTAAACAAGTATATGGAAGTCGCCGTGACCGAGAGCCTTTGTAGCCTGCCAGTAGTCGGCTTGTGACGGCTGAATGCCGCCGAGTCCCGGACCGCCTCTCTGGACGTTTATGATTACAGCCGGAAGGTCTGAACCGGCAAGATATGAGATACCTTCACTTTTGAGCGAAACTCCGGGTGAAGACGAAGATGTCATAGCACGTACACCTGTTGAAGCCGCACCGAGTACCATATTTATAGCGGCGATTTCGGACTCAGCCTGTAAAAATACACCGCCTGCCTTATGCATACGTTTGGACATATAAGCGGCAAGTTCAGTCTGGGGAGTAATGGGGTAGCCGAAAAAACATTTACAACCTGCACGTATAGCAGCTTCGGCAAGTGCCTCATTACCTTTCATAAGATTTCTTTCCAAAGCAAAAAGCTCCTTTCAATTATTTTTCAACAATTATTGCACAGTCAGGACACATAATTCCACACATAGCGCAGCCTATACAAGAGTTGTCGTCCGTACAGACAGCGTAGAAATATCCTTTTCTGTTACGTTTTTCTTTCTGAAGCGAAACAATTTTCTTCGGACAGGCGGTCACACAAAGACCGCAGCCCTTGCAGCGTTCAGTAACAACTGTCATTTTAGCCATTAAATCAGCTCCTTTCGTGTATCATATTTCCCATAACGGCTTTACATATATTTTAACGGGGTAAGCGTCAGGATTGTCAGTAAGTTCAGCGCAGTCTTCCGGAAAAGCAGTAAACATAACCGGAATACCAGTCCGGACAGATATTTCAGAAGCAAATTCCTCTGAATCCTGAATGATTTCAAGTGTTGTTTCATTTCCGAGATTGGTGTTGTTGACAATGGCGGTATGCTTCATACGGGAGACGTTTTCAATTTCGTACATCAGGGCAACAGCTTCGTCCGGCGTTGAAGTAAGATAACGGCGTTGATTTATAACATACAGCATATCAACATTGTCACCGTAAGCCGCAAGGGCTTCTGCATACCGACCGAGTGCAACAGCTCCGGCATCATCTCCGCCAACGTCAATGATAAGACAGTCTTCACTTTCAGCAATCTGTTCAAGGTCAAACTGTATTGACGGAATATCAAGATTGCTATTGGCAAAATCCGGAGCAATAAGTTTTATATTATTTTCCCCGAAAAGCGTTTTGAAATCAGCCGTCCGGAAATAAGGATTCACAATATCAAGGTCAACAACGGTCACGGACTTGCCTTCACGGCTTGCCTGCACAGCAAGGTTGACTGCAAGATTTGTTTTACCGCTTCCGTAGTGACCGGTAATAATAGTAATTTTATTCATAAAGTCCTTTCCGCCGGTTGAAACTCCGGCAAAGAAAAAAGTCTGCAACTTATATTATAACATATTTTCAGAATAATTGCAAGGATTTTTTATCCCGTAACATACAAATATATTG
>CAMWRL010000159.1 GCA_947176685.1 uncultured Ruminococcus sp.
GTCCTACAGCGGCGTTCGCAACCATTGTCGCCGGAATCGTTGCATCTGAGGGCATTGACGGTCTGGCAGTCTCAACCATTATGGCTGGTATCTTTCTTATTATAATGGGTCTATGTAAATTCGGCAGTCTGATTAAATACATACCAAACACTATTACATCGGGATTTACTTTCGGTATTGCCGTGACTATCGTTGTCGGACAGGTCAAGGACTTTTTCGGTATGACGTTTTCGGGGTCGCCAATAGAAACAACCGAAAAAATTGCTGAAATATTTAAATCACTTGATACTTTCAATGTTATGGCTTTTCTTATCGGAATGCTTTCACTGGCAATTTTGATTTTCTTCCCTAAAAAACTCAATAAAATCCCGCCGTCCCTTATTGCTGTAATAGTGTGTTCGGCAATCGTGAAGTTAAGTGGCATCAATGTCAACACTATCGGGGACTTGTATACTATTTCCTCAGCTCCGCCGAAGTTCGCACTTCCTGAAATAACTTTCAGCCGTATCAAGGCACTTGTCCCGAATGCTTTCACAATCGCCATACTTGCCGGCGTTGAATCGCTTCTGTCGTGCGTGGTCGCCGACGGTATGATTGGTTCAAAGCACCGTTCAAATATGGAACTCGCCGCACAGGGTGCAGGCAATATTATTTCGGCATTATTCGGCGGAATCCCTGCAACAGGTGCTATTGCCCGTACAGCTTCAAACATCAAAAACGGCGGCAGAACTCCCATTTCCGGAATGGTGCATTCTGTAATACTTCTTGCTATACTGGTAGTCCTGATGCCTTATGCCGCAATGATACCTATGCCGACTATTGCCGCTATACTTTTCATAGTAGCCTACAATATGTGCGGCTGGAAAGAAATTGTTAATCAGATTAAAATCGCTCCAAAAAGCGATATTGCTGTACTTTTCACAACGCTTATACTTACAGTAGTATTTGACCTTGTTGTGGCTATCGTTGTCGGAATGGTTCTCGCATCGCTCCTCTTTATGAAAAGAATGGCAGACGTTACAGAGGGTCACGACTGGATATACGTTGACGATGAAGACGAAGACCCTGACCACATATCCTTGAAAAAAGTTCCGGAAAACACAAGGGTTTATGAAATAAACGGTCCTATGTTCTTTGCAGTTTCGGACAAGTTCAAATATATCCTTGACGACAACGGTAAAATTGACGTTCTCTGCATAAGAATGAGGAACGTTCCGGCAATTGACGCATCAGGCGTTGAGACTCTCAGAAGAATAACAGAATATTGCAAAAAACGTAATATTAGTGTTGTGTTCTCGCACGTAAACGAACAGCCTATGCACGCTATGGAAAAAGCAGGGTTTATTGACAAAATCGGAAAAGAAAATTTCTGCAACCATATTGATACAGCACTTTTAAGAGCCGCAGAAATAGAAAAATCCAAAGTTTCCGCATAGTTACAGACTTAACCGCAGTATTTCCACTGCGGTTATTTTTATACAGTCAAACAGGAAATATATATCTTGCAATCATTCTTAAGTTATGTTATAATGTTAGAGTAGTTTAATTTATGCCGTTTTTATAAAACGGCATCTGATACGGAGGAAATTTTATATGAAGATTTGGCAACGGCTGGCGGTTATAATGATTACACTTACTGTTTCCGGAATCGCTGCCGGTATCGGTTATACATATTTCCGGTATATATCCCAACAGGTTTATGAAGACAGTACCAGTCATCTTACAGAAGTATACAATCAGGTAAATAAAAATTTCGCTTCTTTTATCGAAAACAACTGGGGAAACCTTGATGACTGGAATAACTATCTTCATATTGAGGACGAAAAAAATATCAAAACATATATTGACAGCAGACAAGATTACTGGAAGTTTACAGAGTTCTTTTTTATGTCGGAAGACGGTACCGGCATTAATCCGGACGGAAAAACTGAAAAATTTTGCCTTGAAAAAAAATCCGACAGCCTCTTTCACAAAAAACGTAACATTATATCAAAAGAAATTCTTTCGGACGGTCAGGCTGTAACACTTTTTGCTATATCTGTTCCCAAAGGTGTATACAAAGATTTTGAATATTCTGCAATTTCAATATGTTACACCAGTGCCGATACAATACATACTCTTGATGTAGATACTTTCAACGGTCAGTCAGTGTGCTTTATCACGGATACTGACGGCAATGTCAAGCTTTCTACCAAAGCCGGAGGAAGTATTTTCGGGAATTATCTTTCATATCTGCGCAGCGGTTCTGACCTTAGCGAGAATAATCTTTCACAACTTTTAAACGACTGGAAAAGCCACAAAACCGGTATAGTTTCCTGCCGCATAGGCGGTGTTGAAAATTATATCTACTATCAGAGTGTAGGATATCAGAATCTGATACTTCTGGGCGTAGTTCCGGTGTCGGCGGCAGGCGCAAGCCTTACAAAAATACAAAACGCAACTATTAATATGCTTACAAAAATATTTCTCCTGATAAGTTCAATGATTGTGTTATGGATTTTCTACAAGTACTGGAAAGCCAAGAAAAACATTGATGTTGAACTTCGTTACCGTGAAATGATGTTTGATACACTGTCCGTAAACAGAAACGATATATTTCTTATAATTGACGCTGAAACTTTCAAAGCTGATTATCTCAGTCCGAATATTGAAAGGCTTCTGGGAATCCCACATAAAACAGCTCTTGAAAATATAAATATCCTTGTAAAGAGCGTTGCGGATTCATACAGAATCATAGGAAAAAAGGAATTGTTATCAATTCCGATACACGGGAAAATCCATTGGGAAAATGAACATATACATCAGGGTACTGGTGAACATCGCTGGTATCGTGAAACAGTCTATCATGAAAACATTCAGGGTATGGAAAAATACCTTGTTGTGATGTCCGACCACACGGCAGACCGTAAAATGAATCAGCAGCTTGAACAGGCTCTTGACGCCGCAAAAAGCGCAAATGAAGCTAAAAGTCATTTCCTTTCAAATATGTCCCACGATATACGCACTCCTATGAATGCAATTATCGGTTTTGCCGTACTGCTCGCCAAAGATGCCGACAATGCCGAAAAGGTTCGTGAATATACCCGAAAAATATCTGCATCAAGTCATCATCTGCTCAGTCTGATAAATGACGTTCTGGATATGAGCAAGATAGAAAGCGGAAAAACTTCTCTTAATATAAGCGAGTTCAGCCTTCCGGAAATGATTGACGAAATTTATACAATAATGCTCCCTCAGGCAAAGGCTAAAAATCAAACCTTTGAAGTCTACGCCGGAGGAAGACCGACAGAGCGTTTACTTGGTGACAAACTGCACCTCAACCAGATACTTATAAACCTGCTTTCCAATGCAATAAAGTATACCGACACAAACGGCAGAATCGACTTCATAGTACAGGATATTCCGCAGACTTCACCGCAATATGCAAATATACGCTTCATTGTACGTGACAACGGTTTCGGAATGAAAAAGAATTTTCTCAAGTCAATATTTGAACCTTTCGCCCGTGAAATAAATATCAGAAACGATAATATTCAGGGTACCGGTCTGGGAATGGCTATCACAAAAAACCTTGTTGACCTTATGGGCGGTACTATTGCAGTTGAAAGCGAACTGGGCAAAGGCAGTACATTTACTGTTGAACTGTCGTTTGCGCTTCCGGCGACCGACAAAAATGATGACATAGAGTTCTGGAAAAATCGTGGTATATCGAGAGTACTTGTGGCAGATGACGAAGAAGTTGTATGTGAAAATATCTATAATATTATGTCTGATGTCGGTGTGGACGTTGTTTGTGTAAACAACGGCGCAGCGGCGGTTGAAGAAGCGGTAAACGCACACAAAAACAACAAAGACTTCCATATAATACTTCTTGACTGGAAAATGCCCATTATGAGCGGCGTTGAAGCTGCAGGGAAGATACGTGAACAAATACATTCAAATATACCCATTCTTGTACTGTCGTCATATGACTGGAGCGAAATCGAAGAAGAAGCCCGAAGGGCAGGTATTGACGCATTTATGACAAAACCGTTTTTTGCTTCGGCATTCCGGCATACCATACAGACTCTTGAACCAGTTTCAGTAATTTCCGAACCGCCGCAAAACGATAATGTCCTTGACGGTATGAAGTTCCTCATAGCAGAGGACAACGAACTTAATGCCGAAATACTTTCAGAACTGCTTGAAATAGAAAACGCTGAGTTTGAACTTGCCGGAAACGGCAGAATAGCTCTTGAGATGTTCTCAGCTTCCGGAGAGGGTCATTATGATATGATTCTTATGGACGTACAGATGCCTGAAATGAACGGTTATGAAGCTACCCGTGCCATCCGGTCGTGCGGACATCCGCAGGCAGAGACTATTCCGATAATCGCTATGACGGCAAACGCTTTTGCCGAAGACGTACAAAACGCTATGGACTCCGGAATGACTGCACATCTTGCAAAACCTATCGATATGAACGCTGTAAAGTCTCTTATAAGCAGACTTAAAAACACAAGTAACAAAAATGAGGAGCAAATAATATGAAAAGAAAATTCATATCTGTAATTTCATCATTTTTACTGCTTGGGGTTTCAGCCTGCAATATCAATATCGATTTTGACG
>CAMWRL010000160.1 GCA_947176685.1 uncultured Ruminococcus sp.
ATATTTATCTATTTAAGTGCATAAACTGCCATTGAAACAACTCCCAGATACACCAGTATCGCCGGAAATCCCCTGAATGCTGCCGGAACTTTTACGGAAGTAAGTTTTCTGTAAGCCGCCGACAGTATCAGCGAAGCCGCCGCAAATCCCAGACCGGAAGTCAGTCCTGCCGAAAAGTACTCCCCTATTCCGGAAGACTTTTCGCTTACTGTAAAGAACGTCCCTATAACGGCATTGCCGAACGCTGATATATAAATGCAATTCCTGTATTCCGAGAACTTTTCATTTCCGGCAAGACTGAGAATTTTAAGCGAAACAGTGCAGAGCATTCCGGAAACCAGCACATAGCAGAAAATCTTCAAATCTGAATATTTTTCCGGAAGCAGACCGTTCGCAAAGTACGCCATTACCGAACCGACAGAAGTAAAAAGCGTTATAAGTACGCTGGTGAAAAAACTTTTTTTTCTGTTTCCTGCCGATACAAGCAGTTCACTTGTACCGAAAGCCTGCATAAAAACAATATCGGCAGCAAGAAATAATATTATTTCATTTATCAGAAACATCAGTGTTTCCTCCTCGTATTCTGCGGTAAATTCCGGACAGCAGTCCCAGACAGATAAAGCCCCCGAATGGTTGGGAAATACCGCTTATGTTGACCGGAAAATCCGTCACCAGACTGTTGACAGTGTCGTAAGCTAAAAACTCCCTTATAACTGCCGTAACAATTACTACTGCATCAAAAGCTGTCAGGTGTGCCAGAAGTACCGTTATCATCTTGTTTTTTTTCAGATGTAAGAATATTGATTCCGACTGATTCACCACAAAGAAGTTTACCGCAAGCAGTGGTAAATATATTCCGATAGCTTCAACTGATTCGTGCCATAGTGCATCAGCGGACATCTTTACAGGAATGTATATAACTGATGATGTCAGGGCATATATGAAAGTCCTCAGTGAACAGGAGGTATTTTTCGGTACAAAGGACGCTGCGGCTACCGTCAGAAACGTCACGGCAGAAAATACATAAATCATTACCAATGCTTTCCGTAGAGTGTCGGCACATACTATCAGCGGCGAAATCGTCATAAGTACTGACAGCATCACATTGTCCGCAAAAGTCCTGTTATTGCTGTCCAACGTTTTCTGCCTCCTCTCTCGCAATGTCTATTGTATGTTCAAGGTTTCTGAAACCCAGCGCAACAGGTGTAAACAATACCGATATTATTATAATGGCGTTTTCCTTAGCGGTTGTCAGGACTATTATAAAAGAAAACATTGCAATGAATATTCCATAGAAAAACGCATAGAAATCGTTGACGGGAGCAACCCGCCTGTCAGCAATGATATATATCGCCGTAAACAATACCGCATTTGTTACAATAGAGTACGTGACGGACGTTGAAGTAATTACCGCAAAAATAACTGTTCCGGCAACCGTACCTATAAACGCACCTGCTGAAATGTCCCGTCTTAATATCAGAATAACAGCCGATACCGCAAGAAGCAATATACTTGTCATTCCGGAAGCTCCTGCAAAATTTCCCCACAGTATTTCAAGGTCTGTATAATCGAATTTTCCCGTAAGGTTGTATATGTGCGAAGCTGAATCAATAAGTTTTTCGGGTACTTCCGCAACAGCAGTTCTTACGTGGGGTTCGGTAAAACGCATAATTTCATTTTCCCACGAAGTCAGCATAAAGACGTATGCAACCGCCGCCCTTGAAAATATCATATTGAAACGTCCGCCCAGAACGTTCTTTATAATAACGGCGAATATTGCGGCAGTTCCTGCAATGCGGAAGTCCGTGACCGCCGGAATCATAAGTGAAATTATAAGACCGTCAGCAATACAGCCTGCGTCCTGTATGCGGAAGCTCCTGCCCATAAGTCTCAGGGAAATTATTTCCGCAGCCAACGAACATCCGGCACATACTCCGGCAAGTGCCAATGCCCTTGTACCGTAATAAAAGTATGCCATAGTTTCGAGAGTAACAAGCGTCAGCAATATATCCGACAATACGGATTTTTCAGGTCTTGACCTTTTCAGCATATTTCAGCCCTGAGTATATCAGCAGTTTTTTTCATATCGTCTGCCCTGAAAAGATAACTTCCCGAAACAAACACGTTTGCACCGGCTTTTTTGACTGTTTCAGCAGTTTCTGCATTTATACCACCATCAACCTGTATGTCAATATCCAGTCCCGATTCTGTAATCCTGTCACGGATAAGACGGATTTTTTCACTCATATCCATAAAGCTCTGTCCACCGAATCCCGGTTCAACGGTCATAACAAGCACCATATCCAGATACGGAAGATATTTATATACAGCTTCTGCCGGAGTATCAGGTTTTATTGCAAGGGCAACTTTCACACCGCATTCACGTACAGCATTTATAGTCTGCATAGTATCGCTATCGCTCTCTATATGGAACGATATTATATCAGCGTTTTCTGCAAAACGTCTGACATATTTCAAGGGGTCGGCAATCATAAGATGAACGTCCATAACAAGACCTGTTTTCCTGCGCATTTTTTCAAGCACCGGAAATCCGAATGTTATATTATTCACAAACATTCCGTCCATAACGTCAAAATGCAGCATCTCAATACCGTTTCTTTCAAGTTTTTCGATTTCCTCACCCAGCCGTAGCATATCCGCACTAAGCACGGATGCTGATACTGAATTTTTCATTTTATCCACTTCTTTCAAGATTTTTAGTTTCTTTTTTTATTATATAATATTTCACGTTCAACGTCAATATACCTGAATTGTTTTTTTCTTTTACTTAAATAAAATTTATTTTTATGAAAAAAATTTCCCAAACCCCCTTTACAAATCTGTCAATGTGTGCTATAATAAGTTCACCGTGTTCTCAGCCGGAGGCTTGTCCTCAATTTTCACCTCCGGCTTGGACAGCGGAATATTTTATTAAGAGGTGCTTTCAATGTTACTGAAAGAAGAAAAAACAGCCGTTATTGAGGCTAACAGAACTCACGCAACCGATACAGGTTCACCCGAAGTGCAGATTGCTATTCTCACCAAGAGAATCAACGACCTTACCGCACATCTCAAGGAACACAAAAACGACCACCACTCCAGACGTGGACTCCTCAAGATGGTTGGTCACAGACGTAACCTCCTTGCTTATCTCAAGAAGAAGGACATCAACAGATACCGTGCTGTTATTGAAAAGCTCGGTCTCCGTAAGTAATTATGTTTTCAAGGCAGACAGGGTATTCATTCCCTTTCTGCCTTTACGTCTTTAAACTCACAGGAGTTTTTTATGAAAAAAATAATAACAATAATTATAGTCGCTGTTCTTGCAGCAGCTGGATATTTCGGTTATGACTACACTATGGACAAGAAAATGACCAATCCTTCTGAATGGTCGCAAACCGGAAACTCCGAATTTACCGTAAACCTTCCGGAAGATATGAAATCAGGCTCAAATCTCTGGCATACTTCGGACGGTCAAGAACAGATTGCGTATTACTACAACTCAAAAGCCGGATTCAGTGTAGCCAAACTCCCCTACTCCGTGAACGGAAACCTTAAAAATATTGATATAAAAAGCTATCTGGAAAATATTACTATCAACAATGTAAAACTTGATATAAAACCTGTAAACAACGGATACTACTATTCGACAGTAAAAAAATCTTCGGGAACTTTCAAGAATACAGACAAAGTATTCACTATCGAAAGTATATTCAAGGGAGATGACGCTGTCTACAGTGTGGCAATTCAGTGCAGGGAAAGCGACAGAAACAACTATGAAGCTTCAATGCTTGAATGGCTTAAAAGCTTTGAACTGAAATAAACAGTATCACAACGGCTTTTAGCATTAAATTGTGATACAGAAATTTTCCCTGTATCAGAATTTTTTGCTAAAGCCGGAAATATATTTTTTTATGGAGGCATTTTTTATGTTTGAAAATTACAGAAAATTTGAAACTACCTATGCCGGCAGACCGCTTGTCGTTGAAACAGGCAAAACCTGCGGTCTTTCAAACGGCTCCTGCTGGGTAAGATACGGTGAAACAGTTGTTATGGCTAACGTTACCGCAAGCGCAAAGCCCCGTGAGGGTATCGACTTTTTTCCTCTCTCCGTTGACTACGAAGAACGTCTTTATTCAGTAGGAAAAATTCCGGGTTCTTTCACCAAAAGAGAGGGCAAGCCGTCCGAAAAAGCAATCCTCACTTCAAGATGCGTTGACAGACCTATCAGACCGCTTTTCCCAAAGGATATGCGCAACGATGTTTCAGTAGTTATGACCGTACTCGCAGTTGAACCCGACAATTCCCCCGAAATCGCCGGAATGATTGCTACTTCAATAGCTATCTCGATTTCCGATATTCCGTGGAACGGACCTGTTGCAGGTATCAACGTAGGACTTGTTGACGGTGAAATAGTCCTCAATCCTACCCTTGAACAGCGTGCAAAAACTGACTTGAATCTTACGGTTGCCGGAACTGCCGGAAAAATCGTTATGATTGAAGCAGGCGCAAATGAAGTTCCGGAAGACACTATGCTTGAC
>CAMWRL010000161.1 GCA_947176685.1 uncultured Ruminococcus sp.
ATCTTATATTTCGCTGATTACACTTTATGATATTTCAACTATTCTTTTAATTTGTATTCCTGTTTATGAAATACAAAGCTTTTTTTCACTTGTATGTATTATTATCCCTGCTGCTATTTTGATTTTTTATTGTTTTAACAGCAAAGAATATACTATGAATGATTTTCATAGCGGTGACGAGGATAATGAATTTTCAGCGATTACTCCGAATGTTCCAAAATCAATTTTTTTTCCTATGTTCATTAATCTATTGCTTGTTTTCTTTATAGATATGACTGAATATTCTCGGTACCTTACCATAAGCCTTATAAGCAGTATTGTAATTGCTGTTATTCTTATATTGTTTTCAGGCAGTAAAAAGGCAATATTGCCGTCTTTACTGATAGCAGTAGCATTATCATTTTCAGCAGTATCAACTATTAACTACAGACTGGATTTTAAAGAGCCTGATGTATATGACACTATGATTATTGATAAAAATTCCAATTCAGGATATAAAGGCGGAAGAACGTATTACATAAAGGTTAAACTGAAAAATCAAAATTTAGCTGACCTGCAAGTATCTTATAAAGAGTACAATAATTGCGATAAGTCAGATACTGTTGAAATATATGAATACAGCGGTTTTCTAAAGATTCCATATGTTGAAGTGAAATTTGATGATACGCTTATAAATTCTGATTTATGTGAGTAATCGAATATTAACAATAAGCCTCGAAGCAGTTATAAATAATTGCTTCAGGGCTTAAACTTCTTTATGAGTATCAAACTAATTCAGGGGACTTTTATATTTACTGCCAGAACATCAGTATTTTCTTTATTTCGTAGGCGATTTCGGGATAATCCCAATGGTATTCGCAGTATCTTAAAGCCTGATTGCAGTTCATAACTCCGTTTACAACGACAGCCCAGACCAGGGATATGCAGAAAAATATACTGATTATTTTTTTGACTGTCTTGTCAGTGGTTCTGAGGTACAGAAAGAAAATTATCGCATAAGCACCTATGAGCATATGCCACGCAAAGTCAGCCATATATCTTATTGAGTAACCGCTTTCCCATACCGAGAAGATTATTATTAACGGAATTACAACGCACGGAAACAGTATATATAAGGATTTTGTGATTCTTTCACGCTTGTCGGGAATGGCTTTCAGAGCCTTGCCGGACAACGCATATGCAAACATCGGCGGAGCAAGGAAAAACAGTCCACAGACATTGTGGGTTGCGCCGGTGTCGTCGTAGATGAATCCACCAACATTCATATTCTGAAATTCTGCTGAAATAAACGGGAAATTTGCGGAGAATACGGGAGGGTTGAAAAGATAATTCCAGAATGGTATCATTGACAACTGCCAATGATACTGTGTATTGCGGAAATCGTTGATAGTAAGCGAATACTGTATGCCGAACTCAAACGGAGACTTGAATCTCACATAGTTGTATATCATCTGCACAATTCCCAGACAAGCCATAGGGACAATCGCACAGGCAAGATAACCGATACTTTTCTTATTGAAAAGCTTCTGTTTTTCCTGAGAGAATTTCGGCACTGCACATATCATAAATACCGCCGCACATATACAGTATAAAACGGTTGTGGGGCGGCTGAGTACTGCCAATGCAAACAATAATGATGATATGGCGGTTTTTGGAATGGATATTTTGCCGCTGCCTATTACGTTGGCGGAAATCAGGAAGTAAAACGCCCATGTCATAAACGCAAATCCGGAGGACATTGCTATTTCATAAAACAGTGGTCTGCCTATACTGTACCATATACCGCTTATTGTCTGGATAATTATAAGGCTTATTATAAATATTCCTATGGGAAGCGTGGGAAAAAATTTCCGTACAAACTTCGTAAACAGGAATGACAGACCAACGATTCCTATAAGTGCAAATATAAGTACCGCTGCCGATTCCGGAAAATAGTATCCTGTAATAAGGTGGTACGGCAAAAATAAAAGCACAACAGGAGCTATTCCATAGTAGGAGTAGAATTTTCCGTCAAAATACACATGGTCCCAGAGGGAGTCCTTGACATAGCTGTCCTCCAGCTGAGGATTGAGTTCAGCTTCACGATGCTGCTTGTCATACGGACTGTCAAAATTTATCAATTTATCGTCCGGTTCGGGATATAAGTACGTTCTTCCGTCCAGAAATGCGTCAACAAGTTGCTGTGTAACTTGATTGCCCGTAGTCTTTGAAAATTCTTCTTTCCATTTGCGGTCGTCAATATGATAATTTGTCACCCACGTTGCCCAGAAACACATAAACAGTGTTATAATAACTGCGGTGTTACGACAGAATTTTCTTTCTTCATTGACACCTCTCTGCATAATACGGCTGTTGAATACCGAATGTATGAATATACTAAGCACCACTATAAGCAGAAATCTTATCCACGACACTTCTACAGGAACAGGCATATTCAGCGTTATGCTCCTGATGTATGCTGTGCCGTAATTCTGCGGCTTGAAATGTATAACCATTTCGCCGACCTTTCCGGAAAGTTCGCATTGCAGGTAATGTGACATAGGCTGTTTACGGGAAATTATAGTTCTTGCTATATTGCCTCTACGTGCAAAACTCTGGGTTTCATCAGTTGCGTCTATTGAAAAATCAACAGCTCTTGTGCCTTTTTCAAGATACATGTCAGCATATATTGTACTTACTTTCTGGTTGACTTCCGGAATTTTCAATGCAAGGTCTTCACCACTTCTGACAGCAACATCATTTTCAGTTTCACGGTATTCTCCGCCGCTTTCAATCATAGAAGAATCTATCTGATACGTGCTTTTTTCGTAGTTTCCGAACCACATACGGTATACAGGAACGTTGAATAAAGTCAGTTCCAGAATGAATGCGATAAGAATGACTTTCAGAGCGTGGACTGTTTCCGTAAGTCTGAATTTACGGTTGACAGTGCATAGAATGTATGCCGCTGTACAGACAGTCCCCATTAAGAAATATGCACCTGAATATATACCGAAGTTTATCAGATTCAACTTGTCCGCAAGTGCAGCACTTGACATAAAAATGGTTGTTCCTCTTGCAATGCTCCGGACATTGGAAACAAGTGTATTAGGTTTTATTTGTTTGTCGTCCCTGACTTCACGCAGGAAAATTACCACAATAGTTACAGAAATAACAAACGCAGTAATGAAAATAAATGTATTCATAATATACCTCCGATTAGCATAGATAAATACATTATATAATTTTAACGTGAGTTTGTCAATAGTCAGGTTATGAAATTTACAACATAAAACAGTAAAAAAATAAATTCCGGAAAAAAATTGAAAAAAGTATTTGACAAACGGGATTTTTTGTGATATACTATATAAAGACTTCTGCGTGACGCTTTAAAGCGTTACAGCATAAAGCGGTAAATTATATTGAAAGGATTGTTCTTATAATGAAAGAAATTTCTAAATTAATGGATTACAGACCCGATATTAAAGTTGTTGACGCAACTCTCAGAGACGGCGGTCTTGTAAACGAATTCCGTTTCAGTGATGACTTTGTAAAGCATCTTTATAACGCCAATCTCCGTGCAGGCGTTGACTATATGGAGTTTGGCTACAAGGCAGACCGTGAAATGTTTGACGAAAAAAAATTCGGTCCCTGCAAGTTTTGTGATGATGAATATATAAGGTCGATTGTCGGTGAAAACAATACCGACCTTAAAATTGCTGTTATGGCTGATGTCGGACGCTGCAATTACAAACAGGATATTCACGACCGTGCGGAAAGTCCTATTGACCTTATCCGTGTAGCAACGTACATCCACCAGATACCGACAGCCGTTGATATGATTGAAAACGCCAAAAGCAAGGGTTATGAAGTAAGCTGTAATATTATGGCTATTTCCAACTCTCAGGAAGGTGATATAAAAGCTGCATTGGATATTCTGGGCAAGTCTCCGGTTGACGTTTTCTATATCGTGGACAGCTTCGGTTCACTCTATCCGGAGCAGATTGCAAGAATCGCAGACCTTTATTGCAACATGGCTGCAAAGTACGGTAAAAAAGTAGGTATCCACGCCCATAACAATCAGCAGCTTGCCTTTGCAAATACCATTGAAGCAGTTGGTGACGGTGTTGACTGGCTGGACGCTACATACTCCGAAATGGGCAGAGGTGCAGGAAACTGCGCTATGGAACTGCTTCTCGGATTCCTCAAGAACCCGAAATATAATGTTTATCCGGTAATGCAGTTCATTCAGGAGCATATGTCCAAGCTCCGTGAAGACGGTATTGTATGGGGTTACGATTTACAGTATATGATGACCGGACTTCTCAATCAACACCCCAGAACCGCTATACAGTTCACCAATGACAGAAGAAAGGATTATGCGGAATTTTACAAGGAAATTCTTTCGCAGGAATAAAATTATAATATGAATAACTCTCCGGCAGACTGTGGTCTGCCGGTTTTTTTGTCGTTTTTTTAATGGAAAATCCCTGATTTTTGAAGTTCAAAAATTCCTGAAACAGTGTTAGAA
>CAMWRL010000162.1 GCA_947176685.1 uncultured Ruminococcus sp.
AATCAATACCTCGTGATTTTGAAAATATAAATTTTCCGTACCAGTAAATCCGGCAGGTTTCCTGACTTACGGCTCAGCGCATATGATAACGCCTTCCCGATATACTCAGTGACTTCCACGAATGGAAAAATATCATATACTCCCCGATTACAGTGACGGGTTCGTACAGGATTCTGACCTGTTTCCCTTTTAACTTCTGCACCATACGGTCAGAAGCACCGGACTACTTTATTTAATTTGTAACGTTACAGAAAGTATTATAGCACTTTTTCCAGCCGATTGCAAGACTTTCCGCAAATTCGTATATCAGAATAAAAAATATACAGTTTCAACAGAAATTTTTAGTCATATAAAGCAATGCATTACAGACAGCCGCCGCTACGTTGCTTCCGCCCTTGCGCCCCTCCGCAACTATATATGGTACTCCGCACTGCATTATCATCTCTTTGGACTGCACAACGTTCACGAATCCTACCGGCATACCAATAACCAGCTCCGGAATAAACGTTCTGTTTTGTATGTGTTCGCAAAGCCTAATCAACGCAGTGGGAGCGTTTCCGACAGCATAAATAACCGGTCTGTCAAGTCCTGACGCCTTGTCAACTGATGCCGCCGAACGTGTCATTCCGGATAGTACGGCTTTTTCCGCAACGTCCTCGTCAGCTATAAAACACACCGCCTCACAACCAAGATACGCAAGAGCTTTTTTATTGATTCCGGATTTCGCCATATTGGTGTCGGTAACTATCACCGCACCTTTTTTCAGTACTTCCATAGCGTGCGTAACTACATTTTCCGAAAACCTCATATTTTCATAATAGTCAAAATCCGCAGTTGTGTGGATTGCCCTCATAACTATGGGCTTTATGTCATCGGGGATTTCCCTGCCGCCTAACTCCTGTCCGATTATTTCAAAACTGCGTTTTTCTATCTGGTCGGGCAGAATATATTCAAGTTCCAAAATTATTCAACTCCTTTTTCGATTATTCTGTAAAGCATATCCATATTTATACTGTTTCTTACGCCGTCCGCCAAAATGTCAAACTGCTTTTTCTTGTAACTCCTGCGGTCTGTAAAACCTCCGGAATATTCAACGCCTTTTGCACTGAAAAGTTTACGGACGATTCTTTCAGAAACTTCCCCGTCAAACACTCCGTGTACATAACAGCCATAAACATTTCCGCCGTATGTACCGCCGACAGAAGTCAGTTTATTTCCGGAAGTTCCGGTAATACCCATATGTATTTCATATCCCTCAAACTCCGCACCCGTAAGACATTCAAAAAAACCCTCAGTCCGCATAAACCTGCCTTTTGTCTGAGTCCGGAATTTTTCAGTACTGAAAACGGTTTCGCATTCAAGTAAACCCATACCATCAATTTTACCGCCGTTTTCAACTCCGGACGGGTCTGAAATACTCTTTCCCAGAATCTGATAACCGCCGCATATTCCGAATACCGGTATACCTTTACTGACCTGCTTTTTAATCATAGTTTCCATACCGCTTTCACGAAGCCACTTCATATCTGAAATAGTACTTTTAGTTCCCGGAATTATTATAAAATCAGCTTTTTCAAGTTCGCTGTACCTTTCAGCATACCGGACGCTTACTCCATTATACTGTGAAAATACGTCAAAATCTGTAAAGTTTGACATTTTCGGAAGTCTTACAACAGCTATATCTATAAGTCCGACAGTATTGTTTTCAAGCTTGTCCGAAAGACTGTCTTCTTCTTCAATGTCGCACGGAATATACGGTATTACTCCTAACACAGGTTTATTGGCACGCTGACGAAGAATTTCCGTCCCACTGCTGAATAATGTCCGGTCACCTCTGAACTTATTCACCACAAGACCTTTTACCAGATTCAGTTCGTCCTTTTCAAACAGACCGAGCGTACCTATCATCTGAGCAAAAATTCCGCCTCTGTCTATATCTCCGACAAGCAGTACCGGTGATTTTGCAAGTTTAGCCATACCCATATTGACAATATCGTCCTGTTTAAGATTAAGCTCAACCGGACTGCCTGCTCCCTCAATAACTACTATGTCGTAATCCGCTGAAAGTTCCTTATAAGATTTCATAATATCCGGTATGAATTCCTTTTTTCGTCTGAAATACTCTCTTGCGGACATATTGCCGATAGGTTTTCCGTTCACAATTACCTGCGAACCCGTATCTGTAGTAGGTTTCAGCAAAACAGGGTTCATAAACACTGACGGTTGAATTTCAGCCGCTTCTGCCTGCATAGCCTGCGCCCTGCCTATCTCTGAACCGTCAGCGGTTATATATGAATTAAGTGCCATATTCTGGGACTTGAACGGCGCACAAGTATAACCGTCCTGTCTGAAAATCCTGCACAACGCCGCTGTAAAAAAACTCTTTCCGGCATTGGACATAGTCCCCTGAATCATTATTACTTTAGCCATTGACAATCTCCTTCAATGCAGAAATCAGTTTTAAATTTTCCTCGTGTCTGCGGACGGCTATCCGGAAATATCTCCCGTCAAGTCCTCTATAGTTTCCGCAGTTTCTTATCATAATGCCATATGATTCAAGAGCTTTGGCAACAGGAATGTCACTTCTGAAAAATATAAAATTTGCTTCCGGCTGGTATACCCTAAATCCCATTCCGGACAGTTCGGCAACAAGAAAATCACGTTCTTTATTTATATATTCCAGTGAACTTCTTATATATTCAGTTTCGTCAAGTGCCGCAGCTCCTGCTGCCTGAGCCGGTACTGAAATACTCCAGTACTGACTGGCACTGCGGACTTTCTGAGCAAGTTCTTCACTTCCGAAAATCCCATAGCCAAGCCGCAGTCCAGCCATAGCGTATATTTTTGTAAAAGCTTTCAGAATAACTACATTTTTGTTGATATAACTGCGTATTGATTTTCTTTTCCAGTCTGTCACAAACTCTATAAAGCTTTCGTCACATACAAGAATCTTGTCATATTCCAGACATCTGATTGCTGTCAGTTCAAGTATATCCGGACTTACTGTATTCCCGACAGGATTATTCGGGTTGCATATGAAAACCATATCAACATCATTGCTGATATGATTTATAATGTCGTCCTTGACGAAAAAACCGTTGTATTCTTCCAGAAAATAACACTTTACCTCGCAGCCGTTAGCCGTCAGAAGCCTTGAATATTCCTCAAAGGACGGACAGCATACAAAAGCCTTTGACGGACGGACGGTCGTGATAATTCTCTGTATAAGTTCGTCCGCACCGTTGCCACATACTACCTGCTCTGAAGATATGCTTTCCCTTGCCGAAAGCTTTCTGACAAGTTCTGTGCAGTCGGGGTCAGGATACTTGTCCCATAAGATGCAGGACTCTATAACAGCTCGTTTCACGCCGTCCGGCAAACCCATAGGATTTATATTTGCCGAAAAGTCCAGATAATTTTTATTCCTGTAAATATTTCCGCCATGTAAGTCCATCAAATAATTCCTCCCAGCACAACTGACCGTAATATGATTCCCATAACAAGCACCATTACAGAAGTCGCATACATAAGATTGTTTATACGTCTGATATCTTCGTTTTCAATTTTACGGCGTTCGTCACCTATAAAGGGCTTTTTATGGAGTTCGCCGAAGTAATAAGCGTCTCCGGCTAACCTCACTCCCAAAGCTCCGGCGCATACCGATTCCGTCTGTGCAGAGTTAGGGCTGGCGTGTTTACGGCGGTCACGCTTCCATATACGGAACGCATTTTTACCGTCAAGTCCCATAACATACGCCGAAACAATCATTACTACTGCTGTAATCCTTGACGGCAGAAAGTTCATAATATCATCAAGTTTTGCCGAAAAATACCCTATATCAGCGTATTTTTCATTTTTGTAACCTACCATTGAATCCATAGTGTTTACTGCCTTATAAAAAAATCCTCCCAAAGCTCCGAACAGCGATATATACATCAAAGGCGCAGTCACGCCGTCAGAAGTATTTTCGGCAACGGTTTCGACAGCGGCTTTTATGATGCCTTCGCCGTCCAGAACCGCCGTATCACGTCCGACTATCATCGATACCGCCTGACGGGCTTTTTCGGTATCTCCCGACTGCATAGCCCGATAGACTTTCATACTTTCATTTTTAAGGCACTTTGGTGCTATCATATAATAACACATTATGCTCTCCGCTATGATTCCGGTATATATACTTATTCTGTAACATAGCGTCAGTATTGCCGCCGGAACGCTTACCGAAAACACTATAACCATTACCGCAAGAAAAACTCCGCCGATACGCAGTCTTCCGGACATTGATTTACGGACTATGTTTTCAAGGAATGAAATAAGTTTACCGATAAGCCGTATAGGATGCGGAAGATTATACGGGTCACCCAATATACAGTCAAGCAGAAATCCTATAACCAGCGGAGCATTCAAAATCACATACTTCATATTTTCACCTGTAAAATAATTTTTTCGCCGTCATACTCAACTATAAAACCCCTGCCGTTTTCAACCTGCCAGCCGTAAT
>CAMWRL010000163.1 GCA_947176685.1 uncultured Ruminococcus sp.
CGTCGCCGTCAATATCGGCGTTAGCCATACCCTGCGGAGTGATTTTGTATTCGTCGGGATTTGAGAGTGCCTGCATTATGAGTACAGCGTCAGCCAGACTTACTTTTCCGTCATTGTTGGCATCGCCGGACAGTGTAGGCTCGGGGAGGGCGATTTCTACATCTGTTATTTCCATTATATTAGCAGAAGATGGAAATACCATATCATCAAAACTCCAATTGACATGCTTTCTTATTTCAGTAGCAAGTTCAGCCGTTTCATCAAAGGTCATATTCTCGTTTACAAAAGTAATATTGGCAGAATTAGCGTATTCTTTGATAGTATACTGTATAGAATTTTCTGACAGGTATTCCGCTATTAACTCAATTTTGCCGTCATTTACATCTCCTTTTTGGGAATAAAATCCATTGAGTGAATTTGGCTTACACCACGGAACGACTCCATCATGAGTGTATCCTTCGGTACAATATTTATGATATATCATGGTGTTGTAATATATTGTTTCTTTACCGGTTTCATAATCTATATCTTTTATTGGTTCTGAAATAAAAACTCTGTAATTTTCACGACCTAAAAAATCCGTTCCTGCCTGCCAAAAAGTATACTTTGTTCCGCCATTCTCACCACCTACAGTAAAAGATGTGGTATACTCGTTAACTGTTCCTTTAACGTTAATAGCTATTGCACCTGCACCCATTGAAACAACAGATGCTGTACACATAGCTACAGCCGAAACAGTAGCAAGTATTTTTTTAAAAGATTTTTTCATAAAACCACCTCCTTATTTTTAGCTGTTGAGAACCATTTGCTGTATTTTTGCGGCGTCCGTAGGAGTGAGACCGTCGCCGTCAATATCGGCGTTAGCCATACCCTGCGGAGTGATTTGATATTCGTCAGGATTTGAGAGAGCCTGCATTATGAGTACAGCGTCAGCCAGACTTACTTTGCCGTCATTGTTGGCGTCGCCGGACAGTGTAGGTTCGGGAAGGGCGATTTCGATATTTGTCGCTGTAACCATAGACTCCGGAAATGAAGCGTAAACACCAATACCAGTATTTTCATATATGGGGTTTGCTATATCTATAAAATCGTCCCAAGTTTTTGCATCTGGAAAACGGAATATATAAGTGCTACTGTCTTCACTTTTTTCAATAGTATAGTTGATGTCGTTTTCTGATAAGAACTTTTCAAGAATATCTGCTTTATCTTTTTCTAAATAAAAAGATTTGCTAAAATGTATGACAGAAACTTCTCGACATTGAGATGTCAGAGGCTGGTCAAGGGTTGCTATACACATATCTGTAGTTGCAAAAACCTGTTGATTTTCATCATTTATATACAATACGGGTTCAAGAAGACTGCAACGTTTCTGAAAATATTCAGTTCCTTTTTCCCAGCGAGTGTATTTGACACCCCCAACATAAAAAGATTGTGTATCAATATGAATGCCATAATATGGAATGCCGTTATGAATGTAAGGCTCAGTATTTTCAAGATTATCAACAAGAACGTACACAGCACCTGACGACAGGAAAGTTGCTGATACAGCACACATAGCTACAGCCGAAACCGTTGCTAATATTTTTTTAATTTTTTTATTCATAAAAAAACCTCCTTTAAAGTAATTATTTCTATGTTTCTGATATTATACCATAAAACGTAAGATTTGTCAATAAAATTTCCGGAAAATATATACCAAAAAAACGTGAAGGATTTAGCATATTTGTACATAATAACAAAAGGACGTACCCGAAAGTACGTCCTTTTATTTTAGCTGTTGAGAACAATTTGCTGTATTTTTGCGGCGTCCGTAGGAGTGAGACCGTCGCCGTCAATATCGGCGTTAGCCATACCCTGCGGAGTGATTTTGTATTCGTCAGGATTTGAGAGAGCTTGCATTATGAGTACAGCGTCAGCCAGACTTACTTTGTCGTCTTCGTTGGCATCGCCGGAGAGTGTTGGCTCGGGGAGGGCGTTTTCTATATCTGTTGCTTCAATTTTAACCATTGAACTTGGCAAAAGCATATCTTCAAAACTCCAGCCGACTGCTTTTCTTACATCGGTTGCAAGTTGTGCCGTTTCATCAATAGTTCTGTCACTGTTATCAATTTTAATAACTTTCATATATCTTTCAGAAGACAAGTCTATATGTTTAAAGGTATATGGAATTGAATTTTTGAGTAAATATTCTTCTATCAATGGCATTTTATCTTCGTTAACGCTTCCGTCTTCTGAAACGAATGTGGAAATTCCCCAAGCATAATTACCATCAGCAAGGTCGTTAAAAATAAATTCATTGCCATCTAAATCCTTAATCATATACGAACGAAGAAATATAGTACTTTGTCTTGTCACTTCTTTGCCCGTGGAATCAATTATGTTATACGGCTCTGATAAAAAAACTCTTAATGAATCAGGCATTCCATAAAAATCTGTTCCTGCCTGCCAGAAAGTATATTTTACATCATCGGAATAAAAAGATATTGTATCCTGAGTTACCTCTCTATCTCT
This sequence comes from uncultured Ruminococcus sp., assembly GCA_947176685.1. Taxonomy (GTDB): domain Bacteria; phylum Bacillota; class Clostridia; order Oscillospirales; family Ruminococcaceae; genus Ruminococcus. The sequence continues at coordinate 2,512 of CAMWRL010000163.1, forward strand.
AAATACAGCTATTGCACCTGCACCCATTGAAACAACAGATGCTGTACACATAGCTACAGCTGAAACCATAGCCAAAGATTTTTTTAATTTTTTATTCACAAAAACACCACCTTACCAATTAATATTTTGGTTGTCTCCACTATAAAACTGTAACAAGTTGGTAGTTATACGATAGCCCGTATTCTGCGTATAAGGAAGGGAAACTTGGTCAGCAATATTTATTGCTACTACGGTATAATATGTTCTGCCTTGTAATGATTCAGTAATATATACAGGACCACCACTGTTTCCGTTGGAAGTATCTGCTGTATACCTTAAAAGTGTAGTATCTCCATTACAAATGTTACCATTTCCGGTATACATCATATGGGTAGTTGTCGTATTTACTGTTACTTCATTACCAGGGTTTCCGACACGTCCTGGAAATCCAGTTACACTAACAGTAGCATTTCCTGTATTAAAAGAAGTAAGCGGCATACCTAAATCAAAACAAGCGTAATCACTCAAATCTTCTTTAACTGTTATCAAAGCATAATCTGAAGTTGTTACATAATTATTGCCTGCATTATGTGTACCAGTTATAAATTGTACTGGTATATGAGATTGTACTGGAGTAGCTTGTAATGTGATATTTCCATTTGTATCAAATAATAAAATTTTAGATACTATTTTGGCATTTTGATTTTTATAATTATACAAACAATGTGCAGCAGTTGCGATAACATGGTCACTGACTACAAAACCTGAACCAAAACCACCAGAAGTAATTATTTTAACAACACCTGATTTTGTCCAGTCTATAACTCTTTCTTCGTAGCCAATAACATTACGTGATGTAGTGTTATTATATGTGCTAACAGGCTGTAAAGTATAATCATTACCGATTTTTGCACCTGTTTTGGCATTAAAGATACGATACTGTTGTGCGGTATTCAAGGCATTAGTTTGATTGTTGCCTGTATAAGAGAGTGACAGAATCATCATCAGTACTGCCATAAATACGGCAATACACCTCTTGGCGTTAACGGAATTTATTCTGCTCATAATCACTCACCACCTTACACGAGACCCAAATCACGGAGCTGTATTATATATGCGTCCATAGGACTTACAACCCCATTGTTGTCAATGTCGAATTTGTCTAAGTCTGTCGGCTCAAACTGACCGTTGAGATAGTTCAGTATGCATATTGCATCTGCAAGGCTTACTCTGCCGTCATTGTTAACGTCCATATCCCTGTATTCCGCAGAAGATGTCATAGCACCGCATGACAGACCAGCCATTATCCCTGCAATGACAAGTGACGTTAACCTTTTTTTGATTTTCACTTCCGAAAACCCCTTTCCCAATTATGATTTTTTACCGAAAAGCTATAATTATTTATATGCTTCTGGTTACTATTAGTTTACCATAATTTTCCAAAAAAGTCAATATACCTATAAAAAATATATGTAGAAAATCCACAATTGTTTTTGTACATAATAACAAAGGACGTACCCGAAAGTACGTCCCTTGAAAAAACATTGATAAATCAGAAAGCGTTATTTAATACTGCGCTTGTAACAGGAAGCTGATTTTCTTTGATAAGTCCCAAATCAACTGCCTGTATAGCCAGAGCGTCTGCCGGTGAAAGACCGTCGCCGTCAACGACATCAGCGTTTAATTTTCCCTGTTCAGAGATTTTGTATTCGTTGGGGTTTGAGAGTGCCTGCATTATAAGTATAGCATCAGCAAGACTTACTTTACCGTCTTCGTTGGCGTCACCGTATTTTACTGAGCCGGACTGTATGGGTCTTGTTGTAGTAGTGGTTGTTGTTGTCTGTCTGGTAGTAGTTGTAGTGGTAGTCTGTGTTGAAGAACCATTTGTATAAACCTTTATTGATTCAATTGTGAAGTCCTGACAGTCAACCCACCATGTACCGAATTTTACTTCGCCGCCGTACTGGA
>CAMWRL010000164.1 GCA_947176685.1 uncultured Ruminococcus sp.
GAATAATACATAGATAATCTGTTGTTTTTTGGAAAAATATATAGAGCATTCACGAAAGTGAAAATGATGTTATTTTTTTCACTGGCTTCTCATAGTATTAACGTGAGTTTTACACATAACAGTATTAAAATTATTTAACCCTGTTAAATAAAAAGGAGTGATTATTTATGACTACCCGTGAGGAAGCTCTCAGTGTTATCCAGAGACTTTACGGGAAACCTTCCAATGAAGTCTTCAAGAAACTGAGCAACGACAATGCCGGAATACATTGTATGCTGAAATATCTTTCCATAGTCGGCAAACCGGTTTCAGCCGGAGAAATCAGCGAATTTATGCAGGTCAGTACCGCAAGGGTTTCCGTACTGCTCAGGAAAATGCTGGACAGAGGTTTTATTGTCCGTGAAAAGAGTGCCGAAGATGCCAGAAAAATTATGATTTCGCTGTCGGACAGGGGCAGGCAGGAAGACCGCAGACATATTGAAGAAATGATTGGGATTTTCCAGAAAGTCATTGACGAAGTGGGCAGTGAACGTATGGAAGAATTTATTTCGGTTGCCCATAAAATCCGTGAAATTGTCCGGAGCGAAACGGGAAATCCGGATGAGTACTGATTTTTTTATGAAAGGACGGTTTTTTTATGTTAAAGGTTTTTAAGAACCTGAAAATACGTGATATTTTTTTCATACTGATATGTGCCGGACTGGTTTTTGTGCAGGTATGGCTTGACCTTACAATGCCCGACTACACCCAAAAACTTACTCAGGCAGTTTCGGCGGGTACGGTCGATATGGGAAAGGTCTTGGAAAACGGCGGAATGATGTTGTTGTGTGCTGTCGGAAGTATGACGGCGGCAATATTCTGCGGATTCTTTGCGGCGCAGGTTGCGGCAAACTTTGCCCGTACTCTCCGTGAAAGGCTTTTCGGACATATACTTAAGTTCTCAAATGCAGAAATAAACAGGTTTTCTACACCAAGTCTTATTACACGTACTACAAATGACGTTGTACAGTTGCAGATGCTTATTGCAATGGGTTTACAGATGATGATAAAAGCTCCGGTAACAGCAGTGTGGGCTATAGTAAAAATATCTAACTCAAGCGTTGAATGGACTACGGCTGTACTGATATGTGTGGGAATTATTGTCTTTACAGTCTCAATGCTTGTTATGCTTGCATATCCCAGATTCAAGTCTATTCAGAAGCTTACGGACAGCCTGAATGATGTTACCCGTGAAAATATCAGCGGTGTACGTGTAGTACGTGCGTTCAATGCTGAAAAGTATCAGGAAAAGAAGTTCGATAATGTAAATAAAGCCATTACTGAAAATCATCTTTTTACAAGCCGTCTGATGGGTCTTATGATGCCTGTTATGATGACAGTTATGAACGGTATGACATTAGCTATTTACTGGATTGGCGTGTACCTCATCAACAACGCCGAGATTGCCGGACGTGCGGAGCTTATCGGTAATATGACGGCATTTACTCAGTACGCTATGCAGGTTGTGGGTGCGTTTATGATGCTGGTTATGATATTCATAATTATGCCAAGAACTTTCGTTTCTGCAAAACGTATCAACGAAGTACTTGAAACAGAACCGACAGTTGACTATAAGTCTGAGTCGATTAAGACTTCCGGACAGGGCAGGATTGAATTTAAAAATGTATCATTTGCGTATGCTGACTCGGGAAATCCCTGTCTTAAAAATATAAGCTTTGAAATAAATTCCGGTGAAACGTTTGCGATAATAGGCGCAACAGGTACGGGCAAATCAACTCTTGTAAACCTGATTTCCCGATACTACGATGTTACGGACGGCGAAATCCTCATTGACGGCGTGAACATAAAGGACTATCCTGAAGAACAGCTTGAAGGAATAGTTTCAGTAGCTCCCCAGAAAGCGACATTGTTTTCGGGCGACATAAAGTCCAATATAACATATGGCTGTAAAGATGATATTCCGGATGATGACTGCAGAATAAAACGCTGTCTTGAAATATCAAAGTCCGACTTTGTTGAAAATCTTGCAGACGGTATTCACGCAAAGGTTGCTCAGGGAGGCACAAACTATTCGGGCGGTCAGAAACAGAGACTTTCAATAGCAAGGGCGGTATTCAAGAACGCTGAAATAATGATATTTGATGATACGTTTTCGGCACTGGACTATAAAACAGATATGCTTGTAAGAAAGTCAATCCGTGAGGAGCTTTCGGACACTACTGTAATAATAGTTGCGCAGAGAATAGGCACTATCAGAAACGCCGACAAGATACTTGTGCTTCATGACGGAGAGATTGCCGGAATAGGCAGACACGATGAGTTAATGGAAAGCTGCGGTATATACAGGGAGATAGCCTTGTCGCAGTTGTCAGCGGAGGAGCTTTCAGGAAAGGAGAGTGCGTAATATGCCCCCTATGCGACCGATGGTTCAGAACGACCCAAACGCAAAAGCTGATATGGGTTCGATAAAAAAGATACTTGCATATTGCAGGAACTATTTACCGGCTGTAATAGCTGCACTGATATTTGCGGTAGGAGGAGCGTTAACAACCATTATAGGACCTGAAAAAATCAGCGACCTTATGAATGAAATAACGTCCGGAATTATAACCGGAATCAATACAGAATCAGTAGAAAAGATATGTTATGCACTTGTTGCGATATATGCAGGCGGCGCAGTTATGCGGTATGGTCAGCAGTTCATAACGGCGACCGTTACCCAGAAAGTTTCCAGAAAACTCCGCACGGACATTGACGAAAAAATCAACCGTCTGCCGCTAAGTTACTTTGATAAGACTACAAAAGGTGATATACTTTCAAGAGTGACAAATGACGTTGATACCATAAGCCAGACGCTTTCATCAAGTTCAGCTAACCTTATAAGTTCGCTCGCATTATTTGTCGGCGTAATATATAAGATGTTCCAGACTAACTGGATACTTGCACTTGTAACCATAGCGTCATCGCTGATGGGATTTGTGCTTATGTCGCTGATACTGAAAAACTCCCAGAAGTACTTCAACCGCAAGCAGTCGGATTTGGGCGTTATGAACGGTCACATTGAGGAGATTTACACCAACCATAATATAGTCCGTGCGTTCGGTGCTAAGGACGGCGAAAAAGCAAAATTTTACGAAGTAAACGAAAGGCTGTATGATTCCAACTGGAAGTCTCAGTGGTTTTCGGGAATGATGCACCCGATAATGCAGTTTGCAGGAAACCTTGCATATGCTATGATATTCATAGTGGGCGTGGCTTTCATAGTCAACGACAATTCCGCTGTAACTCTGGGTACTATTATGGCATTCGTGATATACGCCCGACTGTTTTCGCAGCCGCTGTCAACGTTTGCACAGTCGCTTACGTCAGTACAGCAGGCTTCTGCCGCAGCGAAAAGAGTATTTGAAATGCTTGAAGCAGAGGAACAGCAGGACGAATCTGCAAAGAATGCCGCTGTACCGCAAGTTAAAGGTAATGTTGAATTTAGAAATGTAAAATTTGGTTACTCTCCGGAAAAGACCATAATAAATGATTTTTCCGCAAGTCTGAAAGCCGGACAGAAAGTCGCAATCGTAGGACCTACTGGAGCAGGCAAAACCACTATGGTTAATCTGCTTATGAGGTTTTACGAGATTGACGGCGGTGACATTCTGATTGACGGAGTTTCAACCAAGACCCTTAAACGTGAACAGGTTCACGATATGTTTGATATGATATTGCAGGAAACGTGGCTTTTTGACGGCACAATACGTGAAAACCTCATTTATAACAAAGAGGGCGTTACGGACAGTCAGCTTGACAAAGCCTGCGAAGCTGTAGGGCTGAAACACTTTATTTCAACGCTGCCGCAGGGTTACGACACAAGGCTTAATGAAGCACTTAATCTTTCGGACGGTCAGAAACAGCAGCTTACTATTGCAAGGGCTATGATTAAAGACGCTCCGATGCTGATTCTGGACGAAGCTACATCTTCCATAGACACCAGAACGGAGCTTGTAATACAGCAGGCTATGGACAGACTTACGGCAGGCAGAACATCATTTGTAATAGCGCACAGGCTCTCTACTATAAAGAACGCTGATATTATTCTGGTTATGAAAGACGGCGATATCATAGAACAGGGCAGTCACGAAAAACTTCTTTCGGACAGCGGTTTCTATGCGGAACTCTATAATTCGCAGTTTGTGACGGCATAAAAGAAAAAACCACTCCCCTGATGATGAGGAGTGGTTTTTCGTGTGTAGGAAATTATTGAAGATTTCGGTTTCCCGATAGTCAAATTATAGCATGGTACTAATATAGAGGCAAGGGCTTATTTTGTCGAAAATCGTCATATTATTGACTGATTTTTTTAAAACTGAAAATTAAGATAATCTCCGGCAGTATCCCTTATAATTTCAGGTACAGAAGTATTTTCATAGATATTATATATTATAT
>CAMWRL010000165.1 GCA_947176685.1 uncultured Ruminococcus sp.
TTATACAATACAGTATGTGCATTTTTGATATTTATTCCAAAAAAATGCGATGTTTGATATTTATACATAATTTGTTAACAAATTATCCGGAATTTATGATATAATTATAGTAAGTTCAATATAATTCCGTAAAAGCTTAATGGAAAATCTTTTAACTTTGAGAGGAGAATTTATTATGTCCAAAGGAAAACTGAAAAATAAACTTGCGGCTTTAACTGCATCTGCTGTTATGGCTGTAAGTTCAATCCCTGCTGCAAGCCTGAGCGCATCGGCTGCCGACAAAAACTATTATGAAGCTCTTGCAATGTCGCTCTATTTCTTCGACTCCAACGCCTGCGGTACAGGTATTACAGACGGCCCACTTACATGGCGTGGTGACTGTCATACATACGATGCAACCGCTTCTGTTGGTTCACTTGACGGCTCGCTCAAATCAGTCGTTGACCCTGACGGTGACGGCAAAGTAGACGTTTCAGGCGGCTGGCACGATGCAGGCGACCATATCAAGTTCAATCTTACAATCGGATTCGGTCTTTCAAGTCTCGGTATGTCCGAATACCTCAATGAGGGCATTTACTCAAAAGCAGGCGCATGGGACCACCTCGCCTATGAAATGCGCTGGGGTGCTGACTACCTTATGAAAACAACCTATCTTGACGATTCGGGCAATGTTGCCGCAATCGCCCACGTTGTAGCTGACGGCGGCACCGACCATAGCTTCTGGACTTCTCCCGAAGTGCAGACTTACGACAGACCCGTTTTCTGGCTTACCGCTTCTCAAAACAACTCCGCTGTCTGCGGCGAAATGGCATGCGGACTTCTCGCAACCGCCTATGTACTGCAAAATGACCCCGAATACTCCGCTAAGTGCATCAAGTATGCAAAGGCTCTTATTGATTTCGGCAAAAAGCACACCGGAAACGAAACAGGCGGTTTAGGTTCATTCTATGGTACAGACTCCATGTATGAGGACGAAATGGCACTTGCATCTGCATGGCTGTATATTCTCGGCGAGGGCGATATTCCTACCCTCAAACCAAACGCAGGACAGTACAACGGAATTTATGACTACTACCTCTACAGCTGGGACAAAGTATGGCAGGGTTATGCCGCACTTATGTACAAGGCAACAGGTGACAAAGCATTTGCGGAGGAACTCAAATTTGAACTGAATAATCAGGGCGGACTTTCTGAGGGAAATTACAACGCAAACGGCTGGGGTGCTTCAAGATACAACTGCGCAAAACAGATGAACTCTTATCTTCTTGCTGACGGCGACCCCAATTCAAGCTTTGCAAAAGCCGCAAAATATCAGATAGATACCATTCTCGGCGACAACAATCTCGGATACAGCTTCCTGCTCGGATTCGGAGACAAGTGGCCTACACATATTCACCACCGTGCCGCAAACCCCGGCGGTGACGGCGTGACTTCCGCACAGAATCCCGAAGCTAAATACACTAACTATGGTATGCTTGTTGGCGGTATTGACGGAAGCGGTTATGAAGACCATGCCGACAGATACCAGTACACAGAAGGCGCACTGGATTATAACGGCTGTTTTGCTATTGCATGCGCATTTGCCGCAAATCTGTACGGCGGTGACGCTTCAACATTTGATTCTATAAAATCAAGTGCTTCTGAAATAAATGCAGACTTCAAATTCGGCAGTGGCTCTGTAACTCCTCCGGACGATACAACAACTACTACCACAACGGAAACTACTACTGAAACTACCACAACAGAAACTACTACAACAGAAACAATTCAGACAACAACGCAAACTACTACTTCCACTATGGAAACAACAACTACTGAAACACAAACCACTGTTGTCGGCAGTGACCAGAAAATACAGCACTTTGTTGACCTTATAACTGAAATCGGCGATAATACTGTAACTTTCCAGACAAAAGGCACTTTCACCGTTTCCAAAGCAAAGGATATGGAAAAAATCAAGGCTATCGGCACCGGAAAATCTGTAGATATAGAGTTCCTTGACTATAAGGACACAACTATTATGGTTATAAATTCAATAAACGTCATGGGTACGGGAGGCGATACCATAAAGTACGGCGATGCCAACGAAGACGGCAAAGTCAGTCTTGCTGATGCTGTACTTATAATGCAGGCTCTCTCTAATCCGGATGAATATAAACTTTCCGAAACTGCCCAGAAAAATGCAGACGTTGTTGATGTCGGAGACGGCGTTTCACCTAAAGACGCACTCGCTATTCAGTTGATTGACCTGCAAAAATTCAATGAATCCGATTTGCCCCTGACATCTGACCAGCTGAACAGCACAGACTAAAATCATACATACAAAAAAGCACATTCCGGTGTGCCTTTTTGTTAAGTATGAATACATATTACAGCTAAAGTTGTCCGTTATATTTATCAGATATTAATAAACTGTTAAATTTTAACCAAATTGTAATCAAATAGTAATATTTTAGTAACCCAATCGGTTACAAAACAGTGTATAATTAATTCAGCATATTTTATACAATATTTTGAGGGAAGAGGTATTATTATTATGCACAAAAACAATGTGAAAAAATTAAAATCAGCAGTAATCAGCAGTGTACTTGCTGTTTCTGCTATGGCAGCTCCTTTGTCAACAGTTGTTATGAACACTTCTGCCGCAAGCGACAACTACGCTAAAATTTTACAGTATTCACTGTATTTCTATGACGCTAATATGTGCGGTGATGAGGTAGGTAAAAAATCTGCCCTTTCATGGCGTGATAACTGCCACACCGGCGACGAAGTAACCGGCGGTTTCCACGACGCAGGCGACCATGCTATGTTCGGTCTTCCGCAGGGTTATACCGCTTCAACTCTCGGCTGGAGCTACTACGAATTCAAAGACGCTTTCAACAGTACTGGTCAGGCTGAACACCTTAAACTTATTACAGACCATTTCTGCGAATTCTTCAAAAAATCAACAAAGCTTAACGGTGACACCGTTTCAAGTTTCCTGTATCAGAAAGAGGACGGCAACACAGACCACGCTTACTGGGGTACTCCCGAAAATCAGGAGAACGTTCAGGGCAGACGTAAGATGTACTGGACATCTTCAGGCGCAAGCGACATTGCCGCTGACTACGCCGCCGCACTCGCTATCAACTACATAAACTTCGGCAATGCCGAAGACCTTAAATACGCTGAGGCTCTCTATAAGTTCTCAACACAGTACAATCAGTGTGCTACTGACGGTCCTCAAGGTTTCTACGATTCGGACGACTGTCGTGACGAACAGGCTAACGCTGCCGGCTGGCTCTATCTTGCAACAAACAACGAATCTTACAAGAACGACTGCGCAAGCAAACAGGTACAGTATCTCGGCTGGGTAGACGGCTGGAATAACAGAGACCTCGGTGCTGCATGCGTTTACTCTCACATCACAGGCGACTGGAGCAAAGTTACTTCTTTCCTCCAGCAATTCTCGGCTGAAAAAACTCAGAACGGTTATTTCTTTGCTGACAAGTGGGGCAGTGCACGTATCAATGCTTCTATGCAGTTCACAACACTTGTTGCTACAAAAAATTCAAACGCTGATTTCCTTGACTGGTCAAAGGGTCAGATGGACTACCTTACAGGAAGCAATCCGTCCAACACCTGCTTTATTGTAGGTCTTGAAAGCAATTCCGCAAAGAATCCTCATCACCGTGCCGCTTCCGGCTACAAGAGCTATGATGAGTTTGACGGCTCAAATACAACCACCCACAGTCCTAACGGTCATTCTCTTGTCGGCGCACTGGTAGGCGGTCCGCTGGATGCAAACGGTACTTATACCGATTCAATGGCTGACTATGTAGCAAACGAAGTTGCCCTTGACTATAACGCAGGTCTTGTAGGTGCGGCAGCAGGTCTTTATGAAATGACAAAATCCGGTTCGACAGTTTCAAGCATTGAAGGCGTTACAAAGATTTACAGCGGCTCTATTTCTAACACAAATACGACCACAACACAGCCGCCTGTTTCAAATACCACAACTACGGCAAGCAATCCCGTTTTTACAAATACAACCACAACTACTACAAATACTTCTAACGTAACTCCGTCATCTTCCGGAAAATATTCAATCAGCCCCAACAAAACCGTGAATTATGACCAAAATTCAGATGACAAAATGGTAGGCTTCAAATGGTCAGAATTCAATATTCCGGCAACAGAAAAGGTTTCAAAGGTTGAAGTGAAGATTTCCTCCAAGAACGGCGGCGAAATTGGTAAGTGGCAGGGTGCTTTCGGTACTTCCACGAGCGTTTCACCGGACTACTGGGCTCAGGGCGAGGACATGGAACAGAAAATTTCCGGCAACTCCGGCACTGTAACATGGAATGTTCCGGCAGATATCGCTAATATTGCACAATTCCAGTACGGCGGCGAAGTAAAATTCGGTACATGGTGGGTTGACTGTCAGGACTT
>CAMWRL010000166.1 GCA_947176685.1 uncultured Ruminococcus sp.
TTAGCGTTGTGCTTACTGTACATATTTTGAACAGCACGAAACATAACAGATAAATAGTGTAGATATATAATATGAGAAAATCAGTTAAGGAACTTTTAAAAATGGGTAAAATTCCATTAGACGATGAAATGCCTGATGATTTATTCAATAAATATGACGAACTTATTCAAAGTCTGTTTGATAATAATGCTGAACCGTTAAACCGTGAAGAAACTGAAAGTCTTATGAAGTTGTTTTCAGATGATTATTCTGATTTAAACACTGGATTAGTTCATTCGCTTGAATATAACTTATGCAGTATTGACGAATTTATAGATATTATTCTGACTTTCGGAAACGAAGAATACAAAAAATCCATGCTTTATAGGCAAAAAAACGGACTAAAAAACTGCGGGTTTGAAAATGAGGAGCATATGAAATCCCTAATGATTAAAATTTGCAGTGCATTGAAAGATGATAATTAAATTCTAAATACTGGAGGCATGACAATGAATGAAAAAATAGTTTCCGTGAAAACTGAAAAACTCGGCGGTCTTAATGGTCGTGACTGCATATACATTGACAGAGTGTTTCAGGACGATATGGACAATCTTGTCTTTGAGGGACAAATAAACGGTTATCTTGCCGAAAAAATAAAAAAGGAAAAATTTATCCCATATAAACTTGTTTTTAAAAGAGTGATAGCATATTTTGTGTGTGAACTTGATACTTACGAAAATATTGACAATTCAGCACATCTTGACTATAGCTGTTTCAATATTGTTGAGGGCAGTAAATGGCTTGAAAGTCTTCCGGTGCGCAGGGACTTTGATAAATCGTTATACAAGCACTATCAGGTTTTTACATATGACTTTGTTTATAATATAGTTGCGGTTGACTTTGATATTGCGGTTAAAGGTTTGTGGGACGTACGTCCGGCGCAGATGACGGACTTACAGACAGCCGCCAGCATAGTACACAAAACTATAAATGAAGTCTATCCGAAATACTACCCGAAAGGCGCAGTTGATTTTTTTCTGAAGCATCACGGCACTGACAATATCCGGAAAGACATAACAGACGGCGAAGTTTATCTTCTGGAAGACGAAAACAGAATTGTCGGGACAGTAACTGTAAACGACAATGAAATAAACCGTCTGTATGTACTGCCGGAGTATCAGGGAAAGGGTTACGGAAGTTTTCTGACAGAATTTGCGGAAAAGAAGATTTCTGAAAATTATGATGAAATAATTTTATGTGCATCATTTGCGGCGAAAAAATTTTATTCAGACCGAGGCTACAGGGAGTATTTTTATGATACAATCGAAACTGATAACGGTGATTTTTTGTGTTATGATATGATGAAAAAGAAAACAGGAGGGATTTTTTAATGGAGCTTTGGTTTACTGAAAAACACACTTCCGATGTGGATTTTTCAATAAAGGTTGACAGACAGCTTTACAGCGGACAAAGCGAGTTTCAGAGAATTGACATTTTTGATTCAAAGGAGTTCGGACGTTTTCTGACTTTGGACGGCTATATGATGCTTACAGAAAAAGACGAATTTATATATCACGAAATGATAACTCACGTACCTATGGCAGTACATCCGAATCCGAAAAACATTCTTGTAATTGGAGCAGGTGACGGCGGCGTAATCCGTGAGCTTACACGATACGCAGGAGTTGACAGCATAGACATTGTGGAAATTGATGAACTTGTCGTTGAGGTCTGCAAAAAGTATCTGCCGTCTACTGCCTGTCGGTTTGATGACAAGAGGGTGCATATTTTCTATGAGGACGGCGTGAAGTTCATACGTCACTGCGAAGATAAATACGATGTTATTATAGTTGACTCAACTGACCCTTTCGGAGTAGGTGAGGGTCTTTTTACCAAAGAGTTTTACGGGAGCTGTTACAAGGCTCTGCACGATGACGGAATTATGGTCAATCAGCACGAAAGCCCTTTCTATGACGAGGACGCTATAGCTATGCAGCGTTCGCATAAGCGTATAACAGAAAGTTTCCCGATAAGTAAGGTTTATCAGGCACATATACCGACATATCCTTCCGGACACTGGTTATTCGGATTTGCTTCAAAGAAATATCACCCTATTCACGACCTCAATCAGTCGGCGTGGAATCTTCTGGGGCTTAAAACAAGATACTATAATACAAGGCTTCATGTGGGAGCGTTTGCGCTTCCGAACTATGTAGAGGAGTTGTTAAAAGATGTTGAATAAGAATATACAGACTTTTATCGCCTGTGACTGCGAATATGAAAACGCTGAAATAGTGCTTTTCGGGGCAGGATATGACGGTACAACAAGTTTCCGTGCAGGAACGAGGTTTGCGCCGTCCGCAATAAGAAATGAGAGTTTCGGAATAGAGACATACAGTCCCTATCAGAATAAAGATATGACTGACTATAGCTATTTCGACAGCGGAGACTTGGAACTGCCTTTCGGGAATCCGGAGCAGGTACTTGACGATATAAAGGAGCGTTCCGGAATCATACTCAATGACGGAAAAAAAACGTTTATGATAGGCGGCGAACATCTTGTAACGCTGGGACAGGTCAGGGCAGTTGCGGAAAAATATAATGATTTATATATAATACACTTTGACGCACACGCCGACTTGCGTGACGACTATTTAGGACAGAAACTTTCCCACGCCTGCGTCCTGCGGAGATGTCACGAAATAGTAGGTGACAGACATATATTTCAATTTGGAATAAGAAGCGGCGACAGGGAAGAATTTAAGTTTGCGGACGGTCATACGGAAATGCATAAATTCACGTTTGACGGACTGCCGGAAACAGTCGCAAAACTCAAAGATAAAAACGTTTATCTTACTGTTGATTTGGACGTTCTTGACCCGTCAGTATTTGCCGGAACGGGTACGCCCGAAGCAGGCGGCGTAAGTTTTGACGAACTCCGCAGGGCGTTGACATTGGTATGCAGTGAATTGAATATAGTCGGATGTGATGTCAACGAACTCAGTCCGCCGTATGACCAGTCGGGAGTTTCAACGGCTGTCGCTTGTAAGATTATAAGGGAAATGCTTTTAGCTTTGTTGTAACGGTAAACTGCAATGAAACGGAAATCAGGAATTTCGATTTTTCACTTTATAATTTTAGCTGTTGTTGTGTTTACAATTGGTATGTTCAAAGGCGTATCGCTGAATTATAAGGAAAAACACTGCACGCAGACCATAACGGCGGAAATCGTCCATGTTGAAATTCACAGAAAAATCAGCGGCAAAACAAGAGAAACCGTATACACGCCGTATTTTAATTACAGTGTTGACGGGAAAAATTTCAGCGGTCACGCAAGGTATACCCTTACATACGGGAAATACAAAACCGGCGATACAATAAAAATAAGAATTGACCCCGAAAATCCGGAAAAATACCTTGTTGAAAATGATATTTCTGACTATCGTTCTTCATATAAGGTCGGAATGGGTTTTGGGCTTTTAGCATTGATTCTTGTTGCGTGTGCCATAGTAAAAAAATTAATATAAAGGAGTAATTTAAAATGGGAAAATGTATGATTATAGGTTGCGGAGGCGTTGCCTCTGTAGCAATCCACAAGTGCTGTCAGAACAGCGAGGTTTTTGAGGGAATAATGATAGCAAGCCGCACAAAGTCCAAGTGCGACGCTCTCAGGGACAAGCTTCAGCCGACTACGAAGACAGTTATAGAAACTGCACAGGTCAACGCCGACAACGTTGACGAACTCATCACACTTATAAACGCCTACAAACCGGACGTTGTGTTGAATCTTGCACTTCCGTATCAGGACTTGACCATTATGGACGCTTGTCTTGCAACAAAAACCCACTACGTTGACACTGCCAACTACGAACCTCTTGATACTGCAAAGTTTGAGTACAAATGGCAGTGGGCTTATCGTGAAAAGTTCGAGCAGGCAGGAATCACGGCACTGTTGGGAAGTGGTTTTGACCCCGGAGTTACCGGAGTGTTTTCGGCTTACGCAATGAAGCACCAGTTTGACGAAATCAATTATATTGACATTCTTGACTGCAACGGCGGTGACCACGGTTATCCGTTTGCAACAAACTTCAATCCGGAAATAAATATACGTGAGGTTTCCGCAAAGGGCAGTTATATCGAAAACGGCGAATGGGTTGAGACTGAGCCAATGGAAATAAAGAGAGTGTATAATTTCAAGGGCGTTGGCGAAAAGGATATGTACCTGCTTCACCACGAAGAACTTGAATCGCTTGCGCTCAACATAAAGGGTATAAAGAGAATCCGTTTCTTTATGACGTTCGGACAGAGCTATTTAACGCACCTCAGATGCCTTGAAAATGTCGGAATGACTTCAATAGAGCCGATTATGTATGAGGGCAGGGAAATTGTGCCGTTGCAGTTTCTGAAAGACGTACTTCAAGACCCTGCACCGCTTTGCGCAAGGA
>CAMWRL010000167.1 GCA_947176685.1 uncultured Ruminococcus sp.
AAACTATAATGGATATAAACAAAACTCTTGCGCAGGAATTTAACCTCAAGCTTGAACATGTAAATAACACTGTTGAGCTTATCGACGACGACAAGACTATTCCGTTTATTGCACGTTACCGCAAGGAGCTTACAGGCTCGCTTGACGACCAGATTTTAAGACAGCTTTATGACCGTCTTATGTACCTCCGCAACCTCGAAAAACGCAAGGAGGAAATTTCCAGTGCTATCACCGAACAGGAAAAAATGACTCCCGAAATCCAGTACGCAATTGATTCTGCCGCAACCCTCGTTGAAGTCGAGGACATCTACAGACCTTTCAAACCTAAACGCCGTACCCGTGCAGGTATCGCCCGTGAAAATGGTCTTGAACCGCTTGCGGCTTCAATAATGGAGCAGAACACTCAGACTGACCCCGAAAAAATCGCCGCTGACTTCGTGGACGAGGAAAAGAAAGTTCCGGACATTAAAACGGCTTTGCAGGGAGCTATGGACATTATCGCTGAAGACATTTCCGACGACGCTGACATAAGAAAAAAACTCCGCAGTCTTGCAAACGACAAAGCCGAAATCGTTTCAAAGGCTGTCGACCCCGAAAAAGAAAGCGTTTACCTGAACTACTACGACTACAAAGAACCTGTCGGAAAAATTGCAAATCACCGTGTACTTGCGATAGACAGGGGCGAAAAAGAGGGTTTTATAAAAGTATCAGTAAGCCTTGACGAAATCAGTGCAGCGGGTCTTATTATAAATAAGTATGTCAAAAACAACTCCCCTTGCGGCGAACTCGTAAAAACTGCCGCAGAGGACAGTTACAAGAGACTTATTTTCCCGTCCGTAGAACGTGAAATACGTTCCGAAATGACCGCAAAAGCCGCTGAGGATTCTATAAAGGTCTTTGCTTCAAATTTAAGACAGTTACTTCTTCAGCCCCCTCTTAAAAACAGCGTGATTTTAGGACTTGACCCCGGATTCAGAACAGGCTGCAAGGTTGCTGTTATCGACCACACCGGAAAAGTCCTTGATACAGGTGTTATCTATCCGACTGCCGGCTCAAAGCAGAATATCGGAAAGTCAGCCGAAACTATAAAACAGCTTATTCAGAAACACGGCGTTACAACTATCTCCATAGGCAACGGCACTGCCTCCCGTGAAACCGAAAACTTTGTGGTTGACCTGCTCAAAGAGATTCCGCAGAAAATAAGCTATATGGTTGTAAGTGAAGCCGGAGCTTCTGTTTACTCTGCGTCCAAACTCGCCGCCGAAGAGTTTCCAGAATATGACGTATCTCTGAGAAGTGCCGTTTCTATCGCAAGACGTTTGCAGGACCCTCTCGCCGAACTCGTCAAAATCGAACCCAAAGCTATAGGCGTTGGACAGTATCAGCACGATATGCCCCAAGCCCGTATGAATGAGGCGTTGTCCGGCGTTGTTGAAGACTGCGTAAACTCCGTAGGCGTTGACCTGAATACAGCATCATATTCGCTGTTGTCGTATGTAGCCGGAATAAATTCCGCTGTCGCTAAAAATATTGTCGCCTACCGTGAGGAAAACGGAAGTTTCACTGACCGTAAGGAACTTATGAAAGTCCCGAAATTAGGCAAAAAAGCTTTTGAACAGTGTGCAGGATTTTTAAGAGTGCGTGACGGCAGAAATCCCCTTGACAATACGGCTGTACATCCCGAAAGCTATTCCGCTACAGAATCGCTTTTAAAAGAATGCGGATTCACACTTGCGGACGTACAGGGCGGCGGAGCGTCCGGAATAACCGAAAAAGCGGAAGCTATCGGTCTTGAAAACATAAGCGGTACTTTGAATATAGGCGTTCCTACGCTTACGGACATTATCGGCGAACTTAAAAAACCCGGACGTGACCTCCGTGACGAACTTCCGCCGCCGCTTCTGAGAAGCGGGGACGTTATGGAAGTCAAAGACCTGAAAGTCGGTATGGAACTTGTCGGTACTGTACGGAATATCATTGACTTCGGAGCATTTGTGGACATCGGCGTACATACGGACGGACTTGTACATATATCGCAGATTTGCCGCAGACATATAAAACACCCTCTTGAAGCCGTAAAAGTCGGTGAAGTTGTAAAAGTCCGTGTACTGGAAGTTGATGTCAAACGAAATAGAATTTCACTTACTATGCGGCTTGATGACGAAACAAAACAGTCCGCAAAACCCAAAAAGCCGAAGAATAAAGGTTTTGATGCAGGCAGAATCACAAACAGCAGTTTCCGCATAAAGCAGAAATAAAAAAAAACGGGCGGTATACCGTCCGTTTTCATCAATATCATTCATATTTCACGCTGGGAATTTCTGACATTTTGTGTACAGAATCATCTTTTTTCCCTGCCAGTTTCACCTGATACTGCGATGCAAGCAGCATAAGCGGTACTTTAAAAAATCTTTCGCCATAATCGCTGATGACTTTTTCAAACTGTCCGTTACGTCTCAGGAGGTCTGCTCTGAGAAGATAAAAGTTGTCATCGTCAATAACGGTACTGTTGTCCATAATGCTCAGAGCCTCTGTACGACATTCTTTTGCGGTTTCAGTATCTTCCGCATCATCGCAGACCCACGCCCCATACAAATATGACTGTATAGCTTCGGCATAGTCACGGTTTTTCAGACAGACAAGGGCTTTACGTACAAATTTCGATACAAGCGGATTTCCTGTTTCCAGACCGCCAAGTGTTTTATATTCCCTGCCGTCCAGATAACTTTTATCTGTATCCAGCGGAGTTTCTATACTGCCGTTACAGTAACCGCATTCCGGACACTCCATTACCCAGTACTCCATTGTGGAACGGTGAGGTTCAGGCGGTCTCAAATCCATATCGGGTGCGCCTTTGGCTTGAATTTTCGTTACAATAGTATGCTGCGACTTTATACCGCACACACTGCACCTGAACTCTTTTATCTCAGTTTCCATTAAAAAACTTCCCCTTTCGTGTTGTATTAAACTGATTATATCACAACTGATACGCATTGTCAACTGACTTTTTTTCCGGAAAACTGTTTACAAAACGTCAGAAATATGATATTATTATTAAAGCATTATTTTTGTAAAGGAGATTAAAATGACTGGAAAAAATAAAAACAAAAAGTTTACTACCATTGCGCTTGTCGAAACAATTTTAATTATTGTACTTGCTGTTCCGCTGGTGCGTTATTCCACACTCAACGCAAAAACCGGAAACACTGTCCCTACGATAAACAATGAACCCGCTGCACAAAGCAGTCCGGAAAACGCAATGAATGAAATCGTTTATCAGAATAACGCTTCTGTTGGCGGAGTCAATATGAATGTCAACAGCACAGACCAAAATATAACTGTTCCGGAAGTCAGAAAAAATAACTATTCCTTTTACAAGGACAAGGATATGACTGTTTCAATAGCCGGTATTGACGTTTCGGAATTTCAGGGCTACATAGACTGGCAGCAGGTTAAAAATGCCGGTATTGAATTTGCGTTTGTAAGAATAGGCTGCCGTACTTACGATGACGGAGGAATTATTTTTGACGAACGTTTCAAAGAAAACCTTTATTCGGCAGACCGTGCCGGAATTAAAACCGGTGTGTATTTCTTTTCGCAGGCACTCACCGTTGAGGAAGCCCTTGAGGAAGCCGACGCCGTTATTGAAGCTATCAGACCGTTCAATATAACATATCCGGTTGTGTTTGACTGGGAAATTATTGCAGAAGACTATGCCCGTACCGATAATATTTCAGTCGAATCGCTTTCCGACTGCTGCGTGGCTTTCTGCGAACGCATAAAAGAAGCCGGCTATACACCGATGATTTACCAGAATAAAAGCACCTTATTGTATAACGTTGACCTGCCCCGTGTAAAGGAATATGATATATGGCTTGCCGAATACAATGACGAACCTACTTATTATTATGATTTCAAGATATGGCAGTACGCAAGTGACGGACATGTTGCCGGAATATCATCAGAAGTTGACCTGAACGTAAGTTTCAAGGATTACAGCAGATAATTAAACCATTTGTCATAAATCACAAGATTTTTCTGTTTCTTGCTGCAACTCTTTAACAGTGAAAATTTTGTTGGCTGAGCTTACAAAAAATTTCCAAGTGACTTGATAACCTGGCAATTTTTATTAACTTGCATTTCGGAAATTTGAAAAATAATTCAGATTAGTGAATTGCGAAAGCGATAAGAAGAATTATTCATATCAATGTAAATAACAGCAATACCTTTGTCTTCCAATAACTTCATATCCGTTTCAGAAAGCGAATCTGTGTTAAGATATAATTCAGTGAGATTATCCATTTCAAGGATTCCAGATATATCTTGTATTTCATCCACATATATTTCTAAAGC
>CAMWRL010000168.1 GCA_947176685.1 uncultured Ruminococcus sp.
CGGATCAGATATTTGCCCTGGTTCTATTTGTTGAGCAGCATTTCGGCGGCAACCGACATAACATACTTCACGAAGTCCAAATCTCCGAAAGGTACTCTTGCTTCAAGTGAGTTGACGGAAATACACCTGTCCGCCCTCAGAACGTCATACATATGAAGTTCCTTTACACGCTTTACGGATTCTTTCTGGAACTCCTCAGCAGACGGTGCAAAGTCTGTATACTTATATCCGAAAAGTTCGTCAGAGATTTCGCCCGTCAGAAGTACACGTATATCCGTCTGTTGGTGAATAGCCTTACAGAGAAGATACATTCCCATACTTGCCCTTATAGTAGTGATGTCATATGTAGCAAGTATCTTTACTACAGTATCAAGGCTTTCAAGTACGTCATCTTTGGTAATGATAACTTCAGTATGGTCGCTTCCGATATATTCGGCGACCTGCTTTGCGTAACGGAGGTCTATAGCGTCAGTGTTCATTCCTATAGCGAAAGTCTTAATCGGCTTGTCGGACTTCTGCTGTGCGATTGCGCATACAAGTGATGAGTCCAGACCGCCGGACAGCAGGAAACCTACATTTGCATCTGCCGAAAGTCTTTTTTCAACTCCGGCAATAAGTTTGTCGTGAATGTTTCCGCATACGGTATCAAGGTCATCACGGACAACTTCCTTTACTTCGGTAACATCGCAGTAACATACAAATTTGCCGTTTTTGTAGTAGTGACCGGTCGGAAAAGGCTTTATTTCGCTTACAATGCCGATAAGGTTTTTAGGTTCACTTGCAAATACTATATTGTCACCGTCATAACCATAGTACAGCGGACGTATTCCGATAGGGTCACGGGCGGCAATAAATTCACCGGTTGAAGCGTCATATATTATGCAGGCAAATTCAGCGTCAAGGGTTGCGAACATCTCAACGCCCATTTCCTTATATAAGGGGAGCAGGATTTCGCAGTCGCTGTCGCTTCTGAAAGTATATCCCTTTTCGATAAGCTTTTCCCTTACCGGCAGAAAACCATATATTTCACCGTTGCATACAACGTAGTTTCCGTCAAGTTCAAATGGCTGCATACCCTCCGGAGTAAGTCCCATAATCGACAGCCTTTGGAAACCAAGTACACCGTCTTTCAAATCAATAATACGGCAGTCGTCAGGACCTCTTGAAACAGTACTTTCAAGTCCTCTTGTGACTTTTGTCATACCGTCACTTTTGCCGCAATAACCCATAATCGTACACATAAAAATATCACTCTCTTATCTATGAATTTTTTCATCAAACTTATTCTTACCGCCTGCTCCCGAAATGTCAAGCGGATAATTTCCCGTAAAACAGCCCCGACAGAAGTTTTTATCATCAATCAGCCGTTCGAGTTCCTCCGCCGGAAGATACGCCAGACTGTCAGCTCCTATGAAGTCCGCAATTTCATTGATATTGTCGTAACGGCAGGCAATGAGATTTTCTTCGGAATCTATGTCAGTTCCGAAATGGCACGTATGCGTAAACGGCGGTGATGATATACGCAGATGCACTTCAGTTGCACCGGCTTCACGAAGCAGACGCACTATTCTTGCACTGGTAGTTCCACGTACTATTGAATCGTCAATCATTACCACACGTTTTCCCTGAACCGTTTCACGGATTGCGTTGAGTTTTATCCGGACTGCGCTTTCCCTCTGGTTCTGGGACGGCTGAATGAAACTCCGTCCGATATACCTGTTCTTTATGAAGCCTGTCCCGTAAGGTATACCGCTTGCCTGAGAATATCCCAGAGCCGCATCAAGTCCCGAATCCGGCACACCTATCACTATATCGGCATCAACCGGACTTGTTTCCGCAAGAATACGTCCGGCAGTAATCCTTGCACGATGGACGGACTTTCCCTCAATCACTGAATCCGGTCGGGCAAAGTATATATACTCAAATATACATATATTATTTTTATTCCGGCAGTGAGTCGTTATGGAACTTATACCATTATCACTGATTACGACAATTTCCCCTGCACGCACATCACGCAGGAATTTAGCTCCTACGCTGTCCAGCGCACACGATTCCGAAGCAACAACATACGCACCGTCCGGAGTTGCACCTATACAAAGCGGTCGGAAACCGTCAGGGTCTCTGAACGCTATAAGTTTTGTAGCGGTCATAAGAATGCACGAATACGCCCCTCTGATATGCGGAATGGCACGTTCAACGGCTTCTTCGGTCGAGCCGCAGGAAAGACGTTCACGGACAATAGAATAAGCTATGGCTTCGGTGTCGGATGTACCGTGGAATATAGCTCCGGACATCTCAAATTCACATCGGATTTCGGAAGCATTTACGAGGTTGCCGTTATGCGCAAGTGCCAGATTGCCTTTTACGTGGCGTATTACCAAAGGCTGTATATTATTATGGTTTTTACCGCCTGTCGTTGAGTAGCGGACATGTCCCACTGCCATATTGCCCCTGCCCAGCCTGTCGAGTTCCTCACGGCTGAAAACTTCCGACACAAGTCCGTCGGCTTTTTTATGACTGAAAACTCCGTCATCACATACGGCAATACCGCAGCTTTCCTGTCCTCTGTGCTGAAGTGCATACAGTCCGAAGTATACGGACGATGCGACATCAGTTGTCTTTTTTTCATATATTCCGAAAACTCCGCATTCTTCGTGCATTTCGTCAAACATAATCATACCGCCTTTTACAGATATTGTTCACTGATTTTATCAATTATTTCAGACGCAGCTATGACTTTTTTTCTGCGTCTGTTCATAGCGTACTGTTCCAGATAACTATGCGCTTCTTCTTCCGTCATATTCCTGTACTGTATCAGCATAAACTTGGCTTTGTCAACAGTGCGGATTTCATCAATTTTACGCTCCAGCCGGACGGTTTCTTCATATAGCTTGTAACTGCGGTTCATAGTAATTTCTATGATTTTCACTGTCTGGTACAGGAAACTTTTATTAAACGGTCTGCCGATAGTTATTATACCGATTTTTTCGGCACGTTCACGGAACTTTTCGGCATTTTCAGCTTTTGAAATCAGAATGCAGTTGGCGGCAGTATTTTCTATGATGTATTCAGCAAGTGCATTGCCGCTGCCGTCCGACAGTGGGGAATATATTATAGCAAGGTCGCAGGGAGCGTTGGCGTCAAATATATCTTTAGCCTGCTGGACAGTTTCGGCATTTCTTATATTACAGCGGAAAGCTTCACACATAAAGTCCGCCAGAGTATCGCCGGCACTTTTGTTGCTGGAAATTATAAGAACGTTTTCCAAAAGCAAAACCCCCGTTACAGACTATAGAAATATTTATTATCTTCAAACGCCTCCTTGTCGTATGCCGAAGAGTATTCTTTCCATTCGGCACGGCGTTCCGCAAGTATCAATGCAAGGACGTTTTCCGGAATATGCTTTCTGAGAAAAACGGACTTTTCAGCAAGGTAAACGGCTTCAGAGATGTCGGACGGGAGTTTTTCGTCAGAAAATGCGTTTTCAGCCGGAAGTTGCAGATTATTTTCTATACCATCAAGTGCGGAATAAATCATAAGTCCGAAAACATAATACGGATTGCAGGCACAGTCCGCAGCTCTCAGGACTACCGGAGATTCGCTGTCATCTATGCGGATTAACTGGTCGTTTTCGTTTCTTGACCATACTATGTTGCGTGGCGCTGAGAACTCTCCTAAACGGCTGTAAGAATTGACAGTGGAGTTTGTAAAGACCGTAAATTCACGGATATACTTCATAATACCTGCCACTGCTTTTTCCTGTAGAGTTGTATTGTTTTCGTTTATGTCACGGCTGAACACTTCGCAGTCCCTGAATATATTGAAACTTATATGCATACCGTTGCCGCAATCGTTGGCAGCGGGCTTGGGCATAAAACTTGCGTGTACACCCTGCTGCTGAGCTACGGACTTTACAGCCGACTTGAAACTCAGAAAAGTATCGGCAGACTTGATGGCAGATGCCGGATTGAAATCAATTTCGTGCTGACCGTTGCCGCTTTCGTGGCGTGACGATACCGGATGTATACCCATCTGTTCAAGCGTAAGACATACATTGCGGCGGATATTTTCGCCCTTGTCGTCCGGAGCAATGTCGCAGTAGCCTGCATAGTCGTGCGGAGTTTTGGTAGGCTTGCCCTTGTCGTCCGTGCGGAACAGGCTGAATTCGCAGGACGTCCCGAAACGGAAACAGTAACCTTTTTCGATAGCAGTCCGGACGGCTTTTTTCAGAAAGTAGCGGCTGTCACCTTCAAACGGCGTGCCGTCAGCGTACTTTATGTAACAGAACATTCTTATAACACGACCCTGCTGGGGTCTCCACGGGAGAACGGTCATTGTC
>CAMWRL010000169.1 GCA_947176685.1 uncultured Ruminococcus sp.
ACCGAAGAAGAAACTACAGAAGCAGAAGAAATTACAGAAGCAGATGACGAAAACCACTACATTCTTACAAACGCAGAACTTCTCAGTTTGATAAATAACGTTTTTGGTATGACTTCGGACGGTACTTTTGAAACTGATTTAAAGACCGCAATTGCGTGGGACATTGTTGATACAGACGCAGTTATAGACTCAGAAACCAAAATTACACCGGAATTTCTTGTTGATTCTTCTATGAGGGCTACCGGAATAGTTAACGGTCAGGATTCTATGGACGATATTATAAACTGCGCTGTAGAAAAAGGCGTTATTGAAAGTCCAGACCTTACAGCGATAGACCTCAGCAAAGCCGTTGACATTGTGGAAAACGCACAATATGCGTGGACTCACAGGACGTTTGAAAATGAAATCAACGTTGAACTGGCAGACGGAGTTATTGACCTTACAGACAAAGTAAATTCGGCAGATGTTGTGATTGACGGCGATACAATAACACTTCCGGCAGACGTTGCAGACGAAATTTCAGCAGGTTCAGTAATTATCATTCCGGACGGTTCGGAATCCGGCAAGGCTTACAAGGCTGAAAGCATAATCGACTTAGGCGACGGCGTTATAACTATTAACGGAAGTCCCGCTGACTTTATAGAAGAATACGGATTTATCGGTTAATATATCTTTATAATATTAAAGTCCTGTTCCGGAATGGAGCAGGACTTTTTATTATTATGCCGCTTTTTTACGGAATTTTTTCAGCAGAACTATAAATATAACAAGTTCCGTCAGAAACGTAATTGACCACGATATTGTGTAAGATATGTAAAGACTTTGGAGCGTGTGGTATTCGGGGATTCTGAAAACCGTGTATATCCATACTATTCTGAACACGCACACACCGACGACTGAAATTATCATTGGAAGAACTGAATAATTGATACCTCTAAGCAGACCCGTTGTAACGTCCATAAGTCCGCAGAGGAAGTACGGAATACAGATATATGTCATTCTGATAAGTCCGTAGCTTATATCTTCGGGCTTGTCGGGAATGTATATCGACAGGAGACTTTCACCGAAAAAACGTGCTGTAAGTCCGAGAGTAAGTCCCGTGACAAAAACCGAAGCAAGACATAACCACATAATTTTGCGTAGACGGTCGATTTTGCCTGCACCGTAGTTTCGGGCTGTAAAGTTTATTGAAGTCTGGCTGAAAGAGTTCATTGAAATGTAAACAAAGCCTTCAATATTGCCGGCGGCGGCGTTTCCGGACATCACTACAGAACCGAATGAATTTATTGACGACTGTATTATGACGTTGGAAATTGAGAACAGCGACCCTTGAATGCCTGCCGGAATACCAATCTGAATGATTCTGAAAATCTGCCGGCGATAGAATCTCATTTCTTTCAGAATAAGCTTACAGTCATCATTCCTGTTCATCATTGCACAAAGTATCAGAATTGCCGAAACTGTCTGGGAAACCACTGTAGCTGTTGCAACTCCTGCAACATCCATTTTCAGCAGAATTACAAATATTAGATTCAGTATTACATTGACAACTCCGGCAGCCGTAAGGTACATCAGCGGACTTTTGGTATCGCCTGCCGCCCTCAGTATTGCCGAACCAAAGTTATATATCATACTGGAGGTTATTCCGATAAAATATATTTTCATATACGTTGCGGAAAGGTTTATAACGTCGTCGGGCGTTCCCATAAGTTCAAGAAAAAATCGTGAACCGCCTATGCCTACAGCAGTAAGGATAATGCCGCTTACAATGGCTATCGGGACAGCCGTATGAACCGTCCTGTAAACCTCGTTGGACTTTCCTGCGCCGAGACCGTGTGCAACTGATACGCCTGCACCTACTGAAAGTCCTATAAACAGGTTGGTTATAAGGTTTATAATAGCACTGGTAGCTCCTACAGCCGCAACGGACGTATCAGAACCGAATCTTCCCACTACAACAAGGTCTGCCGCATTGAAAAGCAGCTGAAGTACTCCGGTAAGGATAATCGGAAGAGTGTAGATAATGATTTTTTTCAGCAAAGGACCTTCCGTCATATCCATTTCATTTACTGAACTTTTTTTCATAGTAAGACTCCTTTCAGAATGATAAAAAAACTCCCTCGCAGGAGTACAGGACTTTTTAAGACAGTCCGTAAAATAATTATAAAACAGTTTGAATAATTTGTCAAGGAACGTTTTATAACCGTACTTGACAAAATACGACAGATAATGTATAATTATCTAAACTGAACGGGCAGAAATTTCCTGTCCATTTTTTATGAAGGAGTTTTTTTATGAACGGAAATTGTCATTTTATATTTGGTGCGGCATTGGGTACGGCGTTTGCAATGAACGTCGACAAAATTGAGACCACATTTCCGCATCTCACCAACTCACCGGAAACCGCTACTCTTTTTGTGCTTGGCGGACTGATAGGCGGTATTTTTCCGGATATAGACAACCCCGCAAGCTATATCGGCAAACTTACAGTTCCGGTAAGCTCCGTGATAGGAACGTTCGGAGAACTTGCCGGAAAAACAGGTCCAAATCATCGTGGAATACTTCACGAACCACTTGTATATATTGCCGGACTTATATTATCATATATGTTCTGTCCGTCTCTTGTGGGACTGTTTTTGGGCTGTATTTCGCATTTGTATCTTGATATGTTCACACCTGCCGGAATACCTGTATTTTTCGGCGCTAAACACTTCCGTATTGCAAAGTTTAAAAGCGGCAGTCAGCAAAGTGTTATTTTTACGTGGCTCAACGTCTTTGCGGCGGTGCTTATCGGAATGATGATATAGATTTTTCTGTCTCTCTGAAAATCATAAATCTGACATTTCCAGAAAGCCGGACGGTACTTTTCCGGTAAGCCATACGCCGTTTTCCGACAGGTAAAAAATATATCCCTGTCTGTGCATTTCGCCGGAGTTTATTTTATATACAACGGGTCTGCCGTGCCTTGCGCCAACCTTTCGGGCTGTTTCAACGTCTGCCGACAGATGTACATAAAGTCTGCTCTTAGGTTTCAGACCCTCGGCGTTTATCGAATCTGTATATTTTTCGCCTGTTCCGTGCCAGAGGGTTTCCGGAGGACGAGTTTCTTTCAACTCAATGTCCACACGTACTGAATGTCCCTGATTGGCACGGATTTTCTTTTTGTCCGCACTGAAACTATATCTTTGTTTTTCGTCCGTGCGGACTATTTCTTCAAGTGTTGACATATCCAGAAAATACTTACCGTTTTTGTTGACGCCCTCTATCAGTCCGGAGACGTCTGCCCAGCCGTTTTTGTCAAGGCTTATCCCGATAACTTCCGGTTTATGTCTCAGTATAAGAGAAAGGAATTTACTTGTTTTCTGAAATTTATCAGCCATTGCATTTACCTCCATTATACATCAAATGCACATTCGTCTGCCGTACCGGTAAGTTCCGCCCAACGTGCAGAAAGAAGTTTTGCATAATTTATATGCATCAGTCCGTAACACCCCAGTGAATAACCGTCATTTACTTCTATTAACAAAGTTCTGCCGTCATCAGTAAGTCCGAAGTCAACAGCATATCCGGCAGGTGCTGACGTAAACTCATTGACAGCATTTTCAATAACTTTGTAATCGTAATGCTTGCGCCAGTCGCCCTTATACGTGTAATGGGTCATGCAAAAATTAAAAAGTTCGTTAGTCTGAAAAATCAACATGTCCATTTATAGCCTTTTTTTATGTACGACTAACGAACCAAAATTTAAAAAAGTCGTGACTAACGAACCATTTTCGCCAAAACTAACGAACTTTTATATAAGATAAGTACCTTAAATTGAGTTAAGGTGCTTATTTTTTTATATGGTCGGTTATGTCTATTACCCTACATTTTCTTGTAAGTTATTTTTCTGATTCTCTTCCACCATATATTCTATTCTGCCTATTAACTTTGATTGTTGATGTTCTGTTAACTGACTGAATAATTCCAGCATTTCTTCTTCATTTTCACTTAAAAAAGTCTTAGGCATTTCTATGGTAGTAGCTTTTGATATTGTCTCTTTTCCAGTTAATAAATAATCACAAGATACGCCCAAAAATTCGCTTATGCGAGATATATATTCAACAGAGGGCTTTTTCCCTTTTGTATCCCATTCTGTAACCGTGGTAGGTCTAATTCCTAAATATCGTGCTAATTCCGCCTTGCTTTTGTGTCTTGCTTTTAATAAGTCAAAAATTCTTTGTGTAATTTCCATAAAAATCGCTCCTTATTTTTGTATCGCTATAGCTGTCTCTTATACCCATCACCGAGCCCACGA